>NZ_JALOAN010000011.1 GCF_023228785.1 Sulfurimonas sp. | reverse complement strand
TTTTGTTTCTGTAAATTTTTCTTCAATTGATGTTATACCGCTAGTTAGTTCTGAAACATTATCAGCAAAATTATCCATAATGCTTTTAGTATCATCAAGACCGCTATCATCTAAATCCATATCAGAGAGATTTATACCATCTCCAGTAGTGTTTAAAGTATCGTTTATATTGTCAAGACTTGATTTAATACCATTTAATTTAGAGTTTGAGTCTCCAATTTGATTACTTATATTTGAAAGCTTATCATTTGTATTAACTAAGTTTTGATTAACTGTATCAATTTTTGGACTTAGATTGTCTTTAATAGCCGACTCTATAGCTCTTAAATTTTCAACAGTTGATAAATTTGCTTGGGTAGGGTCTATAGCTGGAAGATTTGAGACATTTGTGTCAACAGTTTGTGAGGGATTGAGATTATCCATATCTATATGATTTGTTTCACTTTCATGTGGGATAGGATCACCGCAAGAAACTTCCATATATTTTTTAATTCTATAATCTTTAACACATTGATACTCTATATAAGCTTTATTACATTTCATTCCGCTTTCTTCGTGACCAAGAGGAGGAAACCACACGCCAACAGTACCAACACAATCCCCACAAAAGTCGTGAGTCCAACGCCTCGCCCAATTGTCATTTGGACAAATATCGCCACCACCTAATTTAGCATTGTCTGGAGGAATAATACATTTATTTGTATTATGATCTAAAACACGCCCTTGATTACATTTAAAAGCAACTACTTTACAAGTTTCAGTTTGATAATCCCAACCTAAAACCTCGACAATTCCGAGACTAGAGTTATAACGCTCCATTTCATTACAACCCTCTAAAGTTGTAGGAATGGAACCCGTAGTAGTTTTGCCGTTAGTTCCATCGTCATCATTAGGAAAATCTTCAGGAAACAAACTATCTAAAGGCACACACTCGTTATTTTCATTTAATAATTCATTTTCTGTACATTCAAGAGGTGGGACTTCACATTGATATGTATCTTCATTCCAAACTTCGGGAGCTTCACAAATTGGTTTAATATAAGGACATTTATAAATAGTATGCTGATCACGATGAGAGAGTTTCATCCCAAAGCTAGTACCATATTTCTCACAAATTCCAGTCGTTAAATATGAGGTACTTGTAGAGACAAAAGTACTATTAGCATAATTTAATTGATTATCATTATGTGTTAAGGGACATACATTGTCAATAGCATTACCAAGAAGAGTACCATAATAAGGAGCAGCTGTTTTAGAAGAATAGATAAATTTGCCGATATCACTATTGTATCTACATACTGTATAGTCATCGACATAAGTATCATCATAATAAGTAGTTTCATCTTTCTCAATATCTATATAATATAAATCATATGAAAAAAGAGAGCTATTTAAAACTAAAAGTAATAATATAAATGATTTTAGTTTCATATTATTAACCTCTTAGAAGCTTTGCAGAAGCAAAGATGACCATTAAGAAAAGAGTAAAATATATAAAAATTGAGAAGAAACAATCAAAACTAGTAATATTTAAAATAGGTAGACAATCCATTATTTAAACTCCTCACTTATTATAATTTGTATAAAACCGAACAAAAAAGTAAAACCAATTAAAGCACCAGTAAGACCATAAAGAAAATTAGTCTGATGTAGAGTCATTCCAAAATCATCCGTATAAACATTCCAATCTATCAAATGACTTTGTTTTTTTATTCTGTCTAAATCATAAGAGTCAAGAGAGTTGATATTTTGCATATCAGATAAAGAAGTATATATATTTACACGATTGTCTATAATTCTCTTTGATTGTCTATTTGATAGACCTAAATCTATAAATGCTTGAAGTGGATAATAATTGCATAGATATAAACTTGCTTTTTCTTCATAATCGTTAAAATATATACCTTGTATAGTTACAGAAGCGTTCATTAAAGTACTTAAAAATAAAAAAGAAGTAATTAATAATAATTTTTTCATTTTTAAACCCTTTTATAAGTCAAAGAGGAGGGGAAGACCACCTCTTTATATGTGATTTCTCTACTAAGAGAAAAATCTTTTAGCTTTCATAAGTAAGCCAACAGTGATAGCTATAGCAAAACCGATTGCAGCAGCTGCTTCGATATCTGTATAAGTTGGTTCAGGCATAGTTACAGCCGCTTGTGAAGCAGTTGCCATAATTGCAGTTCCAGCAGATACTACCGCTACTTTTGATTGACTGAATTTATCAGCAACTTTTTTAGAAATTTTTTGAAATCTTTCCATGATTTCCCCCTTACAAAAAATGGTGCTAGAGTCCGTAATAACTCTGCTTTAAGTCATATTACGACCACTTAGAGCAAAATTATTAAAAACTAAAATATTTTTTTTCTCTTATAGGGAGAAACTTCGTTCCTCAGACTAGTGCCAAACACAACCGATTAAAAAGAGTTTTAACAATTTCCAATAAGTAGCGTATTAGCACAACGAGCTAACGCTCTCTATCTGCGATGCTATTTAAAAAGCACAATCACTATAACTATCGTAATTAATTCCTAAATCATTTTCTATTTCTTCTATTTCTGTTAAAAGATTTTGCTTTGTTTCTTCTAATCTATCGTATCTTGTGTAATAATCAACGCCACTAAAATCAGAAGGAGAAACTTGACTAAGTTCCCAAAGAGACTCATTTATCTCTCTTAGTTTTTCTTTTAAATCTTCTAATTCTTCCATTTTCTTAACTCCTATATATTGAGATATCAAGCTTTTAACTCAACATCTCTAAACTAAATTAACTAGACTTTTTAACCTTTGTTCTGTCAAACTTTGAATAATCGAGAGGATTACTTGGTAGTTCTAGGACTGGCATTGCTTTGTCATAGTAATATTTTTGACCCCATTGATTAACGCTTAGGTTATAAGGTATTGCAACATAAGAGCCTTTTTTGTCTTTGAAAACATCATAATCCTCTTCATCTGCATATATACTCTCAACACTAGGCTTTAGATAACCATCTTCTGTTATTCCCTCAAACATTACAGTTAATTCTGTACTATATTTGATTTTGTCCGTTTTGTTGTCCTTAGTCTCAACTGGTCTAACTTCTAAAAGTCTTCCTATAAAATGTGCTGTCATGTGTCACTCCTTAGTGAGTTATTAAATTTACTTAATCACTATCAATAATTAAGTTTTTAAAACATAAAAGATATTTTTTGTTTCGCAGGATAAAAAAATAAACCTACTTTTCTTTTTTCTCTTTTATGCTTTAAGAACTTAACTAAATCACTTCTTATTATTAACCCTCTAAGAAGTGACTGATAGAGGGGGACAAGCTTTGTTAACGGAGTTCTCGCCATTGCTCCGTGACATCATCGACTTACATCAAACTTGACTAGCCATTATGTGAATGCGATTTATCTAACTCTTCTATTTTTAAATGTATTTCGTATTGTTTACCCTCAAGAAAAGCTATATTGTCTTCTAATTTTAAAGGACATTCGCCCTCACTTACAAATAAATCTCTTAGTGTCTCTAAATGTTCTATTTGTTTTGATACTATCTCAAATTTTTCTTTTAATTTCTTACTCATGCTTATCTTTCGTTTAATGGTGTACGCTTTTTAATAGCTTCAAATTTTGTCTCAAGCTCTTTCAACTTAGAGTCACTATTCAAAAACTCTTCTTGAGTAGTTGTTAAATAAGCCTCTCTCATATAGTCTTCTATCAGTTTAGCTCTTCGTTTAGCAATCAAGCTTCTTATCTCATTGATGTTCATCGTCTCAACCTTATTTTCTAAATTTTGGATTTTATTTTTCATTTTGTCACTTCCTTATGAGAGTTAACTCTCTTATTTAAATTTTTAATAAATCTAATCATGTTTTTTATACTTACTTTCATAGCTAAAATTTGTATATTGGCACGATTAAGAGATTTTTTGATATTATGAGTCGTAGACTTTGCAGTTTTGCAGAGACTAGAAGTGACATTATTAACAGTAGTTTGAATATATGTTAAATATTCATTACTCCAAATTAACTCTAAACCGAAGAAGTCAGAGAAGAGAGTAGATCTTTGAATGTTTTGGATATTTACTTGCATTTGTCACTCCTGATGTAATAGTTACACTTTATTTATACTTATATTGTAACAGTTACAAACTTAAACTATAATAAAATTGTGCTTATTATTGTAATAATTACATAAAATAAGAGGTCATTATGAAAGATTTACAAAATGAATAAAAATAAATTAGCAAAAACACTAGGAATATCACTAAAAACACTATACAACTGGGAAAAAGAAAAACCAGACTTAGTTAGATTGATAAATCAAGGTATGGCACTAGACCAAAGTATAGAAGAAACAAGAAAGCATTTAGAGAGATTGGAACAAATCAAAGATGATGCGAGTAATGGAAAATTTAACTTAAAATAAGGTATTGAAACATGAAAATAATAATAATGATATTAATAGCTTCAAATTTACTAGCAAAGTTCACAGACTACAATAACAATATATTAAAGTTAAAATCAGACTCAAAAATATATATGAATAAACATAATAAAAAATTAAAATCAAATAGTTCTATATATGGAGAATTTTATTTAAAAAGATATTTAATTGACAATGGTGTACTAAATGTAGTATGCGATAAATTTGAGAGAAGATATAAGATTGTGAATGAATGCAGATTGTCTATAATAGGGTTATCAAATGGAGTATACACAAAAAATAATAGAATAAATGATATAAAAAATATGAATGTAGATACACACATGTTAGAATGCAGATACAGTAAAGAGCATGGAATAATGCACGATTGCAGTGTGAAAATATATAAATATAAATTGAATTAAAGGGGTGTAGTTTTTCAAATCTCTCCGATCGCACCATAAACAGTCAATAACCCCCTAAAATAACCACTTTTACAACACTTTAGAAAATAAGCTTATAACTCTCTACAACCCTAATAAAGATTAAAATCAAATTTACCATCATTTATATATTTAGCATGTCCTACTATTTGAGTACATATAAATGTTCTACAATTCAAAAAGAATATGTAGCATTATAGATGCAACTTTAAAAAATAACTTATCTATTATTAATTGAGTGCTCTGAACAATTATTAAGTTAGATCCTGAATCAAGTTCAGGATGGCTTGTTTGTTCAGGATGACGTGTTTGTTTAGGTTGACGTGTTTGTTTGTTCGGAATGATGGTTTTGTTTTGTTCAGGATGACTTGCTTCCCGTCATTCCGTGCTTGACACGGAATCTAGTTTATAGATTAATCAGATGGTTCAATCAAGCTAGAAAGTAACTATAGTTTAAATTTGTAAAAATATAGAATGATAACTCTATTTGATATGAAATAATACTAATTTAAATTCTATATAGAAGGGATAGGAGAATTATAAAGCTTTAAACTTCTATATATTTCATCCTAGACTACTATTTTAAGTTTAAACTTTTCGAATTTACAAAGAATTTTTTAGACCATATTGCTTCTTTTAAGTCAAGTATAGAGTGAACTTCCTCGTTTACAAGACGATAATAAACCTTAACTTCAACACTTGAGGCATCTGCTTCTTTTTTTACTTTTAGTACTTTTTTTCCATCTGCTGGTATGCTTATGTCTTCTGACATCTCTTCTGCGAGATGTGGGATTGTTGGTTTACCTTTTCTTCTTGTGTAGTGTCTTGTTAAAGAGATAGATTTACTCTCAACTACCTGATCAAGCTTCATATATGTTATATCTATTATTAATTCTCTTGATCCAAAACCACTTGGAATGTTATGTGGCTGAGGATTTTTTAGAGCTATTAAAATCTCATCTTGTTCTTGCCAAAGTTCAAGCGTTAATGCATTTACCCACATCTCTTGAGTATGTGCACCAGGAAACGAGTGCTTTCTAACTTCTCTTTTTCTTGTATGACCTTTTTCCGTTCTAAGTGTAGAAGCTACACCTAAAGTTTGTGCGCCCATATGACAATCAACACAACCCTTTTCTTGCTTTTTATATTCATCTTGCATATTGGTAAAGACTATGCCATTTACAGATCTATCATTTGCATGACAAACAAAACAGAGTTCATCTGACTTTGTATCCATAAAATCCCTATGCTCATTCTTATGATAAGGTGATGTAGTATTATCAAATGGACCTACCATTAAACCTGATTTTGTCCAACTTACACGATCCATACCTCTAAAAGAATCATCCCTATCATGATGAATTTTGTCAATATTATGACAAACAACACAGTTAATACCTTCATTTATAACACTACTCTCTATAGCTTCATTTACTTTAGAATTTCCATCTAGATCCATTAGGACTTGGATCTCATAATCTAAGCCAGTATCTGTTACTGCAATACGTGGATTGTGACAAGTTGCACATTGTACTTTTACACTGTTTGGACTTTTTCTACTTTTTCTAGCTACATATTCTATACTTTTTGAAAAATATTCGTCTTTATCGTAGTGGCTTTTTGCATGCCAAGAATCTTCCCAATCTTTTACTATCTCTAAGTGACAAGCTTTGCATTTTTGTGAGCTTTGATACTCCTGTGCAACTTCAACCACCTTTGCACTATAAAGAGCAGACACTAGCAAAGTAAACAGTAAAAATAGTTTCATTATACACCTCTCTTTTTATCTAGCCAAACCATAAGTCCTTTTTGTGCATGAAGCCTATTTTCTGCTTCATTAAACACCATCTCTGAATGTTTTTCTAATACATCCTCGCTAACTTCCAATCCTCTATATGCTGGCAAACAGTGTAAAAATCTAGCATCTTTGTGAGCTAAAAGCATTAGTTTTTCGTCTACTATAAAGCCTTTAAATGTTTTGATTCTTTGATCTTTTTCTTCTTCTTGCCCCATAGATGTCCAAGTGTCTGTTGTGATAACATTAGCACCTGTTGCAGCTTCATTTGGATCATTCATGGTTTTTATAGTCGCCCCACTCTCTTTTGCTAACATAAGAGCTTCTTTGAGTATTGCATCATCAACTTCATAACCTTTTGGAGTAGCTATTCTTAACTCAAATCCAAGCTTTGCGGCTAGTATCATCCATGAGTGAGTCATATTGTTTCCATCTCCAATATAGGCACAAACTATATTTTCATGTGCCTCGTACTCCACTAAAGTCATGTAGTCTGCTAAGAGTTGAACTGGATGAAATGAGTCTGTCAATCCGTTAATCACAGGAACTTTTGAATAGCTTGCAAACTCTTCTATCATAGACTGCTCAAATGTTCTTATCATTACCATATCGCACATACTAGAGATCACCCTAGCTGTATCTTTAATAGGTTCACCTCTTCCTAGGTGGATATCACGGTTTGATAGAAAAAGTGCGTGACCACCAAGCTGAAACATTCCAGTTTCAAAACTAACTCTAGTTCTTGTTGAGCTCTTCTCAAAAATCATTGCTAGGGTTTGGTTCTCTAGCTCTTTTTTGTAGATCTTGGCTTTGAGATTTTTTTTGATCTGTAAACCTAAGTCAACAATTTCAAGTATCTCTTCTTTTGTAAAATCTTTTAATGTTAAAAAATGTCTCAATTTATTCCCCATATATTATCGATTGTTATTCTATACTATTTCTAGCATCTTTGCAACTTCTTTGGCATGGTAAGAGATAATAATATCCGCACCAGCTCTCTTAAAGCCTATCATAGTCTCCATCACAACTCTATCATAGTCTATCAGATCTCTTGCTCCAGCCGCTTTTAACATTGCATACTCGCCACTTACATTATATACGGCCAGTGGAAGTGAAGTGTTTTCTCTTATGTCTCTAACTATATCTAAATACGCAAGTGCAGGTTTTACCATCAATATATCGGCGCCTTGGATCTCATCTGATATAGATTCATTTATAGCCTCTCGTCTGTTTGCTGGATCCATCTGGTAGCTAGATCTATCTCCAAAAGATGGAGTTGACTCTGCTACATCACGAAACGGTCCATAGTACCCAGATGCAAATTTGGTCGAATATGCCATAATAGGAAGATTTTCATAGCCATTTTCATCTAGTGCTTCGCGAAGTGTTACTATGATCCCATCCATCATGCCAGAAGGAGCAATCATATCAGCTCCAGCTTTTGCGTGAATAATAGCTTGCTCTGCCGAGATCTCAAGCGTAGCATCGTTGTTTACGGTTTCATTAACCTCATCGATAATCCCACAATGCCCATGATCTGTATATTCGCAAAAGCATAGATCCGTTACAATAAACATCTCTGGGTGCTCTTGTTTTATAGCACGAATTGCAGTTGCAATAATACCATGCTCACAAAGCGAATCAGATCCAATGGAGTCTTTAACATCAGGAATACCAAAGAGAAGAATAGAATAAAGTCCAAGTTTTTTAAGCTCCACGCACTCTTTTAAGATCTCATCTAAACTCATCTGAAACACGCCTGGCATAGAAGAAACTTCTGTCTTTATTCCCTCGCCTGAGCGAACAAAAAGTGGATAGATAAAGTCATTTTTACTAAGCGTTGTCTCTCTTACTAATGAGCGAAGTTGCCCCTTTAAACGAGTTCTACGAAATCTTTGAAACATAATAAACCTTTTTTAGCTATAATTTTATAAAAATTTATTTTATCGTTTTAAAGTTTAAACTAGGGTACATGTATTGAATATAAAGATTTCAGAGGTCGCAAACTTACCTTCTAGGTTTGGAGATTTCAAAGTAAAAGCCTTTAAAGAGGGTCAAAAAGAGCATCTTGTTATATATAAAGATGACTTAGCAGAAGTACCAATAGTAAGAGTTCACTCTGAGTGTTTAACGGGTGATGCTATAGGAAGCTTGAAGTGTGACTGTCGTGACCAGCTAGAGTTTGCACTAAAGTTAGCTGAGGCTTCAAATGGTATGGTTATCTACCTAAGACAAGAGGGGCGAAATATCGGACTCTTAAACAAGATAAATGCCTACGCACTCCAAGATATGGGCTTAAACACTATAGAGGCAAATCATCAACTTGGCTTTCGTGCTGATGAGAGAACTTATGAAATAGTAACTAGAATTTTAGAACATTTCAACATAAAAAAGATAAAACTACTAACAAATAATCCAGACAAAATAAACTCTATAAGTAATATAGAAATTATAGAACGGATCCCAATTATTATGGACTCTAACATATATAATGAAGACTACTTAAATGTTAAAAAAGACAAGATGGGACATTTGATTTAAATCTCCATTTAAACTTATGCTAAAATGTCTCTTTTAAAGGATTTTTGTGGATTTGAAAGCTACTCTCTCTTACGATAACATCACGCTACCTGATAACTTTTTTTACAATGTACAAAAGTATAAAGAACTTCTTTTTAAGTGGAACAAGGTTCATAACTTAACAGGTGCAAAAGGTGAAAAAACTATAGATGAGTTTATCTATGATGCAGTTTTTCCTATCTCTTTTTTACCACCTGCTAAAACTCTCCTAGATATAGGAACGGGTGCTGGTTTTCCTGGTATGATTTTAGCTTTTGCCTTACCAAACACACAAGTAACTTTAGTTGAACCATTAGCAAAAAGAGCTAGTTTTTTACAGTTTGTAAAGGCTGATTTGAAGCTTCTTAATGTTAAAGTTGTTAAAAAAAGAGTCGAGCAGATGGATAGCGAGATCTTCGATATTGTAACTTCAAGAGCAGTTACAGATACAAAGATGCTATTAGATCTGAGTAAAAACTTTAGAGATGAAGATTCAAAACTACTCTTTTACAAAGGTGAGAGAGTTTACGATGAAGTAGATCCAAGCCTCAAACACAAGGTCATAAAGACTAAAAATAGACACTATTTACTCATAGGAGAAGACTAATGCAATGGATTTTAGTTATTGTACTTATCGCAGTTGTGTACTTTGTATTTATCAAAAAAAAGCCACAAGTAAAACATAATAAAAAAGACTCCCTAGCAAACGATATGGTGAGTTGCGAACAGTGTGGGATCTACTGTGAAGTAGATGATACGATTATCAGTAACAACAAATACTACTGCTCACAAGAGTGTTTAAAGAGGTCATAATGTTTATATTTGGTCATAGATTTATCGATAGTGTAAACTTTTATCATACACAAAATATAGATGCTATAGATAATACTCCGTCAAACTCTACTATCTATTTAGACTTTAGTGAAGACAATTTAGAGATCATAAACTACTGCAAAGCAAACGAGATAAGCTTAGCTGTAGGAGTAGAAGATATAAGAGAACTTATCTATGCATCTTCACTTGGAGCTTCTTTTATTTTAGTGCAAAAAGAGCTGGCTTCTACTGCCACGCGCATTGCAAATAACTATCTATTTGATGCAAAAATTTTAGTTCACATAGAGGATGAAGATGAGATCGAAGAGTTGGCAATTTTGGGCGTAGATGGAGTGATATTTTCAACTGCCATCATAAAAACTAACTCTTAAATGTCATGTTAAAGTGTCTCGTTTTTGTAGTCGTGTCTACTTTTTTACTTAGTGGGTGCTCTACAAGAGGGATAAGCAAAACTCCTAGCACAACTAGCGCCAACAAAGCCATAAAATTAACAAATACAAAAAAAGCATCCCCAGAGTATAAGCCAAGCCAACAAAACTGGATAACCATAGCTCTCTATGAAGAGTATAAAAAATGGTATAGAACACCTTATGAATATGGCGGTTTTGACACAAGCGGGCTTGACTGCTCATCACTTATACAAAACATCTACAAAGATGCTTTTAACATAGATCTACCACGAACTACAAAGTATCAAGCTAAAACAGGTTATCTTGTGAGTAGAGCTTCAGTAAGAGAGGGAGATTTGGTGTTTTTTAAGACTGGATTCAAACAGAGACATGCTGGAGTGATTATAGAAAAAGATAAGTTTATCCACACTTCAACAAAAAGGGGAGTTAGCATCTCAAGTCTAAATAACCCTTATTGGAAAGATAAATACTGGCAAGCAAGAAGAATCTTACCATAAAAGATCTCACGGAGTTGCAAATTTTACATCTATCTGGCTCCCATGCTCCGCGTGGGAGTCTATATATATACTATAATCCAGACATATATGAATTCCAACGCAGAGCATTTGAACTAGAGAATTCAAACGCAGAGCATTGGAACTAGAGAAGCTCAACTACTCCGTCATTTCACTCTTAAACACTCCGTCATTGCGGGCTTGACCCGCAATCTCATTAGGGTTTTAAACTATCCATCTTTTTATATAACTCTTTAGTGATGTTAAAATTTCATAGCTTATTGTATCAGCCTGTTTTGCTGCAACTCTTGCATCATCAAATATTAAGATCTCATCTTTATCAGTTAAAAATGAGCTGTTATCCATAGAGATAGTTCCAACCTGTCTTTCACCGTTTGGAGCTACAAACTTGTTAGATAAACATCTTAAAAATCCATCACCATAACCAAAATCATAGTTTGAGACTACTAAATCTTCTTGTGCCACAAATCTTCCACCATAACCTACTCTTTGGGATTTTTTAAGCTCTCTTGTAGATATCTTTTTAGCATATAGACTAAGGACTGGCTTTAGTTCGTCACTGCCCTCTAAACAGCCATAAGATACGATGCCAACTCTTGCCATATCCTCATCAAAACTCTCACTTCTAAAGAGAGATGCTGAGTTTGCTGAGTGAAACCTAAGCGGTTCTACCTTAAACTCCTCTGCTAAAGCTTTTGCCTCTTTTTTTACTCTTTTAAAATTGTCATTTTGCCAAAACCACTCACTTGTTAATTCATCAGCAGATCTGTGATGAGTAAAAACACCTTCTAAGATAAGTCCTGCTTTTTTTATCCTCAAAAATGCTTCACGAAGCTCACTTGAGAGAACTCCATTTCTATGCATTCCGCTATCTACTTTTAACTCAACTAAACTATTTTTTGGAAAATTCTCTATAGAGTCAAGAGAGTTTATGGTGTATCTTACTTTTTTACTTGCAGAGTTTGGAATCTCGCCTAACACCAAGATATATTCAAAAAAATCCTCAACTCTTTTAGCATCTTCGCAACTGCGAACTACTGCTTTTTTGATACCATACTCTTTTGACATTTCTGCCATCTCAAGAAGTCCGTGTCCATACGCGTTATCTTTTAAAACTATTGCTATTTTATCTTTGCTTTTGGTTCGTTTTGAGATAATGTCGAGGTTATGAAAAAAATTGTTTTTATTTAAAATTATATAAGCCATAAGGAAATTATACACTATGAAGAGCCTAATAGCAGAGTTTGAAGAACAAAGTTTTACACAAATTATATTTCCACATAAAAATAGCGACTGGTCTCTTTATCTAGATGAATCCGAGATCTGCTTTATAAATATCATAAACGCTATTAAAAAGTATCAAAATGTTCTTATAATTTGTCACGATATAGAAGAAGTTAAGAAGCATTTTATAGATCTAGAAAATCTATTTTTTCTAGAGTATGAGACAAACGACACTTGGGCTAGAGATTGCTCGGCTCTTACTATAAAAGATAACTATGAGATTAAACTTCTTGATTTTTCATTTAACGCTTGGGGAGGAAAGTTTGACTCTCAAAAAGACAATCTTATGAGTAGAAGCATCTCTAAGATCTACGGTGCAAAACTTCAAACTATTGACTTTGTTCTTGAGGGTGGTGCAGTTGAGAGCAATGGAGATGGCATCATTCTTACAACCTCAGCTTGCATGTTAAACAAAAACCGCAATCCACATCTAAGCAAAGAGCAGATCACACAAAAACTAAATGAATTTTTTGGATCACATAAGATCTTGTATCTAAATCACGGCTACTTAGCAGGTGACGACACGGACTCTCACATAGATACTCTAGCACGCTTTATAAGCAGAGATAGCATCATCTATGTTAAGTGCGAAGATGAGAGTGATGAGCACTTTAGTGAGTTAAAACTTATGGAAGATGAGTTAAAAGCTTTTGCAAAAGAGCACAACTTTAAGCTTATAGCTCTACCTATGAGTGATGCCATATACTTTGAAGAAGAGAGACTTCCAGCTACTTATGCAAACTTTTTGTTTGTAAATGGGGCAGTTATAGTTCCTACATATGGTGTTAAGCAAGATACTGAGGCTTTAGAGATTTTTAGAGATACCTTTAGAGACAGAGAGGTTGTAGGAGTTGACTGTCTAACTCTTATAAAGCAACACGGATCACTTCACTGTGTGACCATGAACTTCGCTCGTGGAGTTACTCTCACTAACTAAAGATGCTTTATCTTCTTGCTCTAACATCGCCATTCCACTCATGATAAGGTAAGTAGCAAGTCCAAAGCCCAAGGCTATTAAAACTACTCTTTTTATTTTTTCAATTTTATTCATGGCGAAATTTTAACAACAATTAATTAACAAATTAACACTCTTTTAACAATGTTTTTATATCATTTGCTAATTTAAACATTTAAGGAAAGTTTTATGAAGAAGATTATCCCTCTATCTCTAATAGCTATTGCATCTCTTGTGGCAAATGAAGTTCAACTTGCACCCATTAGTGTAGAGTCGACTGTTATCACAGAAGTTAGCCAAAATGCGCAGGTCTCAGCTGACTTAGCAGAGGCACTAAGTAATAGTGTACCTAGTATAGATATGAGTCGCCGTAGTGGCATTGCAAATGATGTTTTTATCCGCGGGCAAAAAAGAGACAACATCTCTGTAGATGTCGATGGAACTAAAGTTTTTGGAGCATGTCCAAATAGAATGGATCCACCAGTCTCACACATTATTACAAGCCAGATTGACTCTGTAGAAGTTATAGAAGGTCCTTATGATGTAGAGAACTTTGGAACTCTAAGCGGTGGCTTAAAGATCAAAACAAAAAAACCTACAAAAGATTTCAAAGGTCAAGTTGATTTAGGAGTTGGAAGCTGGAACTATAAAAAAATTGGAGCTACTTTTAGTGGAGGAAATGACATAGTTCGTGTTTTAGTAAGTGGTTCAAGTGAAACAAGTGACCAATACAGAGATGGAAATGGCGATACTATAGCTGGACAAGTGAAAAAGAATGCACCGGTACCTAACCAGTTTCAAACAAAATATGAAGATATTCCCGCATATAAAAAAAGAAGTATCATGGCTAAGGCATTTGTAAATGTCACAGAGGACCAAGAACTTCAGCTAAGTGCTACAAGAAACCAGAGCGATGATGTTCTTTATGGAAACTCAAAGATGGATGCAGCATATGATGATTCAAATATCTATAGCGTAGCTTATGATATAAAAAATATTAGTGATATCTATAAAGATGTAAACTTGCAGTATTACTACTCTAATGTGGATCATCCTATGGATACAAAGTACAGAAATAGTGGCACTATGATGTATATGACAAACCACTTAAAAACAACAATGAAAGGCTTGAAGCTTAAAAATAACTTTGATATAAATAGCTTTAAACTTTTAGTTGGACTTGATGGAAGTAAAAGAACCTGGGAAGGTGAAAAATATGGGACCAATGCAATGACTACTATTGAAGGTCCACACTCCATTAGCTTAACTCACACCGAGACAAAAAATAGTGCTATTTTTGCAAAACTAAATAAAGAGTATGGATCTTTTGGTTTTAGCCTTGGAGCAAGATATGATTCTACAGATATTGATCCTAGCGATATAGCTTTGAAATCAAATGATTACAGCGCTTTTAGTGCAAACCTAATGACTACTTATAACCTTAACAAAGAGAATAAAATCTTCTTAGGTGTTGGTCAAGCTTCTCGTGTTCCTGATGCTAGAGAGCTCTATATGCCAGGAAGTGGAAATGCTAACTTAGATCAAACAACAAACACAGAAGTTGATTTAGGATATGAAATTGACAATAGTTCATTTAAGTTCAAGATCAAAGGGTTTTACTCGATGTTAGACGACTATATTTATCTAAAAAAAGGAGCTACTTTTCAAAATATTGATGCAACAGTTTATGGTGGTGAGTTAAGTGCTTCTTACTATGCGACTGATGATATTACTATAGATGCTGGCGTCTCTTATAAAAAAGGTGAAAAAGACAAAGCTATAATTGGTCAAACTGATAAAGACTTAGCAGACATGGCACCTCTTAGAGGAACGCTTGCTCTTAACTATGAATATATGAGTAATAGCATCGCTAAAATTGAAGTACAAGCTTCTGATAAATGGAGTGATTATGATAAAGACAATGGCGAACAAAGACTTAGTGCTTGGACAGTTTTAAACTTAAAAGTAAAACACGCTGTAAGCAAAAACTTTGACTTTACTTTAGGAATAAATAATCTATTTGACAAAGCTTATGCAAAAAGTAACACATATACTGACTTAACACTTCTTACTGCCGGAGTAGACACTATGCTTTTAAACGAACCAGGAAGATATGTTTACACAAACTTATCATTTAAGTTTTAATACAAACCCATCATTGAGGACTTGATCTTTCCACCACTTCAGGCTTGATCTTTCCGTCATTGCAACTTGACTTCTCCGTCATTGCAACCTAACTTCTCCGTCATTGCGGGCTTGACCCGCAATCTCATCAGGATTTTATAATTTATGTACCTTTTCAAAACCCATGAGATCCTGAATCAAGTTCAGGATGACGATATTATATATTGCAACCTAACTTCTCCACCACTTCAGGCTTAACATCTCCTCCACTTCAGGCTTAACATCTCCGTCATTGCGGGCTTGACCCGCAATCTCATCATGGTTTTAAAAAAGCTACAACTACAAACAAAACATCTAAGCAAAATATTCTCACTCTCCTTTATAATGTTTTTATACCAAAGTGGCTAAAATCACTACATGATAAACAGAGTAAAAACTAAACAGATTTTCGTAGGAAATGTAGCAATTGGCGCGGATGCACCAATATCTACACAGTCTATGACATTTTCTAAAACTTCCGATGTAAAAAGCACGGTTGAACAGATAAAAAGACTTCATTTTGCAGGTTGCGATATAGTTCGTTGTGCCGTTCCAGATATTGAGGACGCTCTTGCACTTAGATCCATAAAAGAGCAGATCGAACTCCCTCTTGTTGCAGATATCCACTTCAACTATAAACTCGCTCTCATTGCCGCAGAAGTTGTAGACTGCATCCGCATAAACCCTGGTAATATTGGCTCAAAAACAAGGGTTGCTGAAGTTGTAAAAGCTTGTCAGGCTCGTGGTATTCCTATACGTATAGGTGTAAATGCAGGCTCACTAGAGAAAGAGTTTTTAAACAAGTATGGACAAACCGCTAAAGGGATGGTAGCATCTGCAGAGTACAACATCAAATACTTAGAAGATCTTGGTTTTTCAGATATTAAGATCTCCCTAAAAGCGAGCGATGTGCAAAGAACAGTAGAAGCATATAGAATGCTTCGACCAAAAAACAACTACCCTTTTCACTTAGGTGTAACAGAGGCTGGAACTCTATTTCACGCAACGGTAAAGAGTTCTATAGGCTTAGGTACTCTTTTGCTCGATGGCATTGGTGATACTATGCGAGTCTCTATTACAGGAGAGCTTGAAGAGGAGATAAATGTAGCTCGTGCAATACTCAAAGATAGCGGTGCAATGCCAGATGGACTAAATATTATCTCTTGTCCAACTTGTGGTCGTATAGAAGCAGATCTTGTCTCTGCAGTGGCTGAAATAGAAAAAAGAACAGCACATATAAAAGCTCCCCTAAATGTCTCTGTTATGGGTTGTGTGGTTAACGCCATAGGAGAAGCCGCTCACGCCGATGTAGCCATCGCTTATGGAAAAGGGAAAGGTCTAGTAATGGTAAAAGGTGAAGTTGTAGCAAACTTAGATGAGAGAGAACTTGTAGATAGATTTGTAGACGAAGTAGAGAAAATGGCAAAGGAGTCAAAGTAGTGCAAGACAACCTATACAACTTAGCATTTGAGAGAAGTATTTTAAGCTCTATTGTTTTTGAGCCACAACAGTTTGATGATTTAAGTGTTGCCCTTAAGAAAGAGGATTTTTACCTTCCTGCTCATCAAGATATCTTCTCATCAATGTTAAACTTGCTTCAAAAAGATCAACCCATAGATGAAGAGTTTCTCAAAAAAGAACTTATAAAGATAAAGAAGTTCGATGAACAAGTTATGCTTGAGATCCTCTCTGCAAACCCCATCTCAAACACAAAAGCCTATGTAGATGAGATAAAAGACAAGTCACTAAAACGCCATCTTTTAACACTTACAACTGAGATCAAAAGAGTAACAGTAGAAGAGGAACTCCCCTCTGCTGAAGTTATAGATATAGTAGAGAAAAAACTATATGAGATAACTCAAGACAACCAAACAAGCGACTTTAAAGATTCTCCCCAGATGACTCGCGAAACTATGGAGTACATCAACGAGATGAAAGCCCGCGGAGACACCGTACTAGTTGGTGTTGATACAGGTTTTCATGAACTAAACAAGATGACTACAGGTTTTGGTAAAGGTGACTTAGTTATCATCGCAGCAAGGCCTGCGATGGGCAAATGTTTGGGTAAAGGCACAAAAGTTCTAATGTACGATGCAACACTTAAAAATGTAGAAGATATAAAAGTGGGCGACCAACTCATGGGAGATGACTCAACTCCAAGAACCGTTCTCTCACTTGCCCGCGGTCGTGAGAAGATGTACTGGGTTCGCCAAAATAAGGGAATCGACTACCGTGTAAATGAATCTCATATACTCTCACTAAAGAGAAGTAGAAACGAGGGGAAACATAAGCATGGAGAAGTTTTAAACATAGAAGTCAGAGACTACAACAAAAAGTCTAAAAAATTTCACTCAAACTATAAAGGCTACAAGGTTGCAGTTGATTTTAAAAAGCAAAAGCTAGATATTGAGCCTTACTTTCTAGGTCTTTGGCTCGGCGATGGGCATAGTTCAAGCGTAAATATTACAACTACAGACAAAGAAGTCATAAATTACTTAAATCTCTATGCAAAAAAACTAGGACTGCAAGTCACAAAGCAGGTAGCAAAGGATAGATGCCCTGTTTATGGTATCACATCTGGAGAGAGGGGGATTTCTAAACATAAAGATATCTCACTGCAGAAAAAACTAAGAGCTTTGGGAGTTTTAAACGATAAACACATCCCTCATCGCTACCTCCAAAATTCTAAAACAAACAGGCTTGAGCTCTTGGCTGGGATCTTAGATAGCGATGGATATTATGATGAGAAGTTTAATGTTTTTGAGATTGTACAAAAAGATGAAAAGCTAACAAGAGAGATAAAGTTCTTAGCTGACTCTCTAGGCTTTAGAGTCTCACTAAAAATAAAACAAGCAACAATTAAAGAGATCAACTACTCTTGTGATGTTTACAGACTTAGAATTGTTGGTGATTTGGATAAAATTCCAACAAAGATAAAGAGAAAAAAAGCTAGAAAATTAGTTGCAAAGAGAGACTTTAAGCATACTGGCATAAAGGTTGAATATGACAAAATAGATGATTACTACGGTTTTACCATCGATAAAAATCATCTATTTTTACTAGAAGATATGACAGTCACACACAACACTTCTTTTATACTAAACACCGTAAATTCTCTTATTATGAAGTCAAAAGGTGTCGCTTTTTTCTCACTAGAGATGCCAGCTGAACAGTTAATGTTAAGACTTCTCTCTATTCAAACCTCCATTCCTCTTCAAAAACTCCGTGTTGGAGATATAACTCCAGATCAAGACAAGTCTTTGATGAGTGCCATAGCTAATATGGACTCAGCAAAACTCTTTGTAGATGATCAAGGAAGTATAAATATAAATCAACTTCGCTCAAAACTCAGAAAACTAAAAAACCAACATCCAGAGATTGAAATTGCAGTTATCGACTACCTTCAAATTATGCAAGGCGTTGGAAACCAAGATAGACACTTGCAAGTCTCTGAGATCTCGCGTGGACTTAAGATGCTAGCTCGTGAGTTAAACATGCCCATAGTCGCACTCTCTCAACTTAACCGTGGACTTGAAGCAAGAAACGATAAGCGACCAATGCTTAGTGACATTCGTGAGTCTGGATCTATAGAGCAAGATGCTGACATTATTTTGTTCGTTTATCGTGATGATGTTTACCTCTACAAAGAAGAAAAAGAGAGAGAGAAGGCTGCTAAAGCTGATGGTAAAGAGTTTATCTCTGAGTATGTAGAAAAAGAAGAAGAAGATGCTGAGATCATTATTGGTAAGCAGAGAAATGGTCCAACTGGTCATGTTAAACTTGTTTTTCAAAAAAAGCTTACTCGTTTTGTAGATGTTCAGCCAAAAGCCATCATTACAACTTACGAGCACATAGATACAAAGTCTGCTAATGTTGACTTTGGAGAGAACTCATCCATAGAGATGCCGACACTCTAAGATGGCACTAGAGAGAGTTGAGCTTTTTAAGTATAAAGAGTTTCTCTCCTTTTTGCTTATCTCTCTTTTTATACTTAGCTACTCACTTCTTATAGAGTACCAAAACTATAAAAAACTTACTCGTTTTAACTCTGCTATTGTAGAAGTAAAGGTTTTAAAGCAGTATGAAAAAACAAAAAACTCTCGAACATACCAAGTCTTAAAACTAAAAACTGATGATTCACTTATTTTTTATACGGGGGCTAGAAAGAGTTTTGAAGATGTTTTACATAAAAGACTCACACTTGAGATCTACGCTAAAGAAGTCTCCTTTTATAACTATTTAACTACTTTTTACGCTTACTCAAAAGTTCAAACTATCCACGAAGAAGTGACCTTAAAACAAAAGTTAAACTCCGCTGTTGCAGAACAACATCAAGATCCAGATATTGCAAACATCTATCAAGCTCTCTTTAGTGCTACTCCTCTTAACTACTCACTTATAAAGAGTTTCTCAAACCTTGGAGTCTCGCATCTTCTAGCCATTAGTGGTTTTCACTTAGGAGTTCTTAGTGCCATTTTATTTTTTTTAGTAAAGCCCCTATATAGTTTTGCACAAGATAGATACTTTCCCTACAGAAATGCTAAAGCAGACATCTTTGTCTTTGTAGCTTTTGTACTTCTACTTTACCTAAACTTTTTAGACTCTCCAGCCTCTTTACTTCGTGCCTTTGTAATGCTTGTTATAGGCTTTGCTCTTTACGACAGAGGTATTAAAATTGTCTCAATGCAGACACTTTTGCTTACCATTATTTTAATCTTGGTATTTTCTCCTAGACTCTTTTTCTCGCTTGGTTTTTGGCTCTCGGTATCTGGAGTATTTTTTATATTTTTATTTCTCATCCACTTTAAACATCTTCACAAAGTTTGGCAGTTTCTCCTAATCCCCATCTTTGTATACATCACAATGTTACCACTATCTTTAGTAATCTTTTCAAACTTTAGCATATATCATCCGCTTTCAATTCTTTGGACTTCGCTTTTTACTATCTTCTATCCGCTTAGTATTGTTCTGCATATTGTAGGGTTTGGAGGTTTGCTGGATCCTGCCTTAGTGAGTTTGATCTCACTTGGTAACTCTGAGCAGAGTGTAGAAATTGGCTATATTTGGTTAGTTTTTTACGCTCTCATCTCGCTCATTAGTGTTTTTTATAAGAACTTCATCTGGCTTACTTTTTTTGTTAGCATCTCTTTTTTTATATACGCGATCTATCATATAACATAGCTTTAACCCATATATAAAGATGATCCATGAGACATAGATCCATAAAAATAAAAACATCATAATTGCAAAAGATCCATACATAGTCGTGTAAGCTTTGTTGTAAAAAACATACTCTATAAAGACATTTTTAGAGATGCTAAAGACTCCAGCTATTATAAACGAACTAATGAGTGAAGCTTTTGGGTTTATCTTTGTATTTGCTCCGATCTGAAAGATGAGAAAAAATAGAGCCCAGATAATAACATATGGAATAAAAGGCATAATATTCATATGTGCAGTGTAAGTGTTTGAGGACATCATAATGGCAAGTTGAGCGGTGATATAAAAAGATGCACCAAGAGCTATAGGTGTGAGAGTAAGCATTGTCCAGTAGGTTGTGACTGACTCCCAAAGAGTTCTAGGTTTTGCATGAAAGATTTTGTTTGCGATGTATTCAAAGTTTTTGAAAAAAAGTAGTGAAGCAACTAAGATCATAACAAGACCAATAGTCCCCATTTTTGCAGAATTTTTCAAAAACCCATCAATGTGTCCCATGACAGCTTCAGAATTAACTGGCATAAGGTTTGAAAATATAAAAACTTTTATAGTCTCATAATGCTCCTCAAAACTAGGCAGTGAAGTCAAAAGTGTCAGCATAATAAGCAGAAGTGGAATAATGGTAAAGATAGTATAGTAACTTAGACTTGCGGCAAAAAGAGTTAACTCTTTATCAATAAATGTACTTATAAAAAATTTTATATGTCTATAGATATATTTAAGAGTTATCTTTTTGCCATCAAACATGAATAATCTTTAGTTTAAACCCATTTTAGCAGGGTTTAAAATATTGTTAGGATCAAACGCTTTTTTTATAGACTTAAAAAGATTCATCTCTTCATCACTAAAAGCCATCTTCATGTAAGGTGCTTTTGCAAGTCCAATTCCATGCTCTCCACTTAGAGTTCCACCTAGATCTATAGTCGCTTGAAAGACTTCTTCTATGGCTTTGTAAGCAATTTCAACTTGTGCAGGATCGCTTCCATCTACCATCACATTTGTATGTACATTTCCATCGCCCGTGTGACCAAAACATGGTATGTTTATTTGGTATTTGTCGGCTATGGCGTAAAATCTCTCAAGAAGTTCGGGTAGAGCAGATCTTGGTACTGTTACATCTTCATTTAGTTTCTTACTTCCATAAACACTAAGTGATGGAGATGCATTTCTTCTTGCAAACCAGATATCAGCCGCTTCTGCTTTATCTTTAGCAATTCTAAACTCACTACATCCATTCTCACGAAAAACTTTCTCAATTTGTGAAAGTTGAAAGTTTAGATCTTCTTCTAAATTTCCATCAACATCAGTCACTAAAAGTGCACCAGCATCAATTGGAAGTCCCTTTTTATAAGTTTGTTCAACCGCTCTTATGGTTAAGTTGTCTAAAAACTCCATAGCAACAGGTGTGATCCCGCTCGCCATTGTTTTATAAACTGCTTCCATTGCATCTTTTACAGTCGGAAATATCCCCATCGCTGTCTTAGTTAACTTTGGTTTTGGAATTAGTCGCAGAGTTATCTCACTTAAAACCGCTAAAGTTCCCTCAGATGCAATCAAGATGCCACTTATGTTATAACCCGCTACATCTTTTATGGTTCTTTTTCCAGCTTTAATGATATCGCCATTTGGTAAAACCGCGCGAGTTGCCATCACATAATCTTTTGTAATACCATACTTTGCAGCTCTCATGCCACCAGCATTTTCACTTACATTTCCACCAATACTAGAATAATCTTGAGATGCAGGATCTGGCGGATAAAAGAGTCCGACCTCTTCTACTGCTTTTTGTAGGTCCATATTTATCACACCAGGCTGAACAATGGCTACCATATTTTTCATATCTATCTCTAAGATCTTATTCATATGCTTCTCCATAGCTAAGACTATGCCACCGCTACTTGGAAGCGCCCCACCTGTAAAACCGCTTCCAGCCCCACGAGGAACTATGATAATTCTGTGCTCATTACAATATTTTAAAATTGCACTAATATCATCTTCATTTCTTGGAAATATTACAGCATCAGGCTCAAAATGCTCTCTTGTAGCATCATATGAGTAAGCGATAAGATGTGCTTTATCACTATAGATATTCTCTTGTGTGACAATACTCGCAAGATGTTCTAAGTGTTTTTTATCAATCATTGTCAACCTTTGTGTTATATTTTTTTATCAATCTCTCAAGCTCTTTGTTATCTGGATTTGCCTTGGATAAAAGCTCATAGTAGTGAGGCTCGTAAGATTTCAACTTACTACTCCCCTCTCCCCACCATGCTGCATCTATCTCCTCGACTCTAGTATAAAAAGGAAGCTGAGTCTCTTCTTGCTTAAGAGAAGCATCTGTGATGTTTAAAATTTTAAAACTCTTTGCATCTAGTGTAAAAAGTTTTTCATCTAAGTAGATAAAAACTAACCCCACTGAAGTTGCTATAGAGAACTTTGTAAAGTCTTCCCTTAGAGGAGTTGGATGACCATTAAAAGATAGTGTAGTTGCAAAAAGGTCAGTATGCACCCATTGCAATTTTTTTACACTTCTAGTTACCCTATGATATATATCTTCATTTGGTGCTATTAAAAGTCCTCTTGTGTAACCAAAAGCGAGTATTGCCTCATCTCCAGCACTCACACTCCACTTTCCACTTGGAAGAGCATTATTTCTTAGAGCATCGAAAGTCGACATATCTAGAGTTGCTATCTTAGAGTCTTTATCATAAGAACTAACAACAATGTTTTTAAGTATTATACTTTGTTCACTGCTAACTTTGTGAACTATAAACCCACTCATACCAACATCTATCTTATCTATCTTAATGGTTGCTTGCGAGTTTTGCTCATCAACACTTACAATAGGCGACTTTACAACCCCAGCAAAAGTTTGTAAAACTAAGAACATGACTAAAAATATATACTTCATAAACTCTCTTTTTTTTAAATAATAGTGGAGTGATTATATCTTAACTAAGCCAATTTTTGATAAGGTTACGAAATATTTTTTTATAGGTTATTACTAAATGATACGATTTTTTCTACTTCTAATACTTACTACTACACTCTTTAGCGCTCAAGTAGAGCGCTTTAGATGGATCAAAGATGAAACTTATCTTATTTTCTTAGAAAAGCACAATCTTCCAACTTTTAGGCTTTACTATGGACTTGACAAAGATGATCAGGAGTTAACAGAGGAGATGAGAGCAGGCGTTAACTGTCAAATTCTCAGAGATGATGAAGGAGCTATACAGCAGGCTCTTTTGCCTCTAAATGATGAACTACAAGTCCATATATATAAACACAATGATGAGTATAATTTTGAAGCCATTCCTATCATCAGTGAGACAAAAACAGAGTCTTTTACACTCACTATAAACAACTCTCCATACTACGACATCATCAAGGAAACAGGTTCAAAAAAGCTAGC
The DNA here is from genome assembly GCF_023228785.1 of Sulfurimonas sp. Classification (GTDB taxonomy): domain Bacteria; phylum Campylobacterota; class Campylobacteria; order Campylobacterales; family Sulfurimonadaceae; genus Sulfurimonas. The sequence continues at coordinate 42,826 of NZ_JALOAN010000011.1, read as the reverse complement.
TCAGATCTTTGTCTCAAACTTTAAAAACTCACTAAATTTCAAACGAGATCTAAGAAAAGGTGACACTCTTGTAATGATCTATGATCAAAAATATCGTCTTGGTCGTCCATTTTCTATGCCTACTCTAAAAGCTGCGATGATAGAGATGCGAAAGAAAAAGAACTTTATATATTTAAATGATGATGAGAGATATTATGACGCAAAAGGTCATGAAGTTGAGGGCTTTTTACTAGCTCGACCTGTCCAAGCTACAAGGATCTCTTCTTACTTTACAAAAAGAAGATATCATCCTATTTTAAAAAAGTGGAAGGCTCATTTAGGCATCGACTATGCGGCTAGACCTGGCACACCTATAATCGCTGCTGGAAGTGGAACTATAGCTCATGCAGCTAGACTTGGAAGTTATGGAAACCTTATAAAAATCCGCCACGCAGATGGATATGAGACTAGATATGCACATTTAAAATCTTTTCGTAGAGGCATTCATAGAGGAAAGTATGTAAAAAAAGGTCATACTATCGGCTATGTAGGAAGTACTGGTCGCTCTACTGGTCCTCATCTTCACTTTGAACTTAGAAAACACGGTGTTGCCATAAACCCTCTAAATGTAGTCCAAGTGACAACTAAAAAGCTAAAAGGCAAAGGGTATGATGCTTTTGTTAAGCTCAAAGAGAATTTCGATCAAAGTATAGAGCTACACCTAAGCAACCAAACAAAGTATACAAAACCTCCAAAAAAAGAGAGTGTTTGCTACTTTAAAAATGGTGGATCTTGTGTGGTTGAAGAGCTTTAAGAAAATTCTATAGGATCCATATCAACCTCAGCTAGTGCTACTTTACACGACTTTATAGCTCTTATGATATTTGTGCTTTTATCTGAGCGTAAAAGTATCTCAAACCTATATTTATCTACGACTCTCTCTAGGGCACACTTGCCAAAACCAACTATCTCAATATCTCTTATCTTAGAGAGACCTTCTAACATTTTATGCATCTCATCTTGTGCTTTTATCCCATTTTTATGTGAGAACAAAATGCGACAAAGTTTTTTGTATGGTGGGTAGAGTCCTTCTCTAAAACTTTTCTCTTCTTCTAAAAAAGCGTCATAATTGTCTATAAACTTACTAAAAAAATCTTCATTAAATGTTTGAACTAAAACCTTTGCATCTTTTGCCCGTCCACTTCGCCCAGAGACTTGAATGAGCGATGAAAGAGCATTTTGTCTAGCTCTATAGTCACTCATATTTAACATATTGTCAAGTCCTAAAACCACAGCTAATGTAACTCCGTGGTAGTCGTGTCCTTTACTTAGCATCTGAGTTCCAACAAGTATGCTTGTCTCTTGTGTGTTAAACCTCTCTAGTGCATCTTTGAGCTTTTTAGCGCTTGTTATTGCATCTCTGTCAAAGAGTTCTACTTTAACTTCACTAAACTTCTCTTGTATAACTCTTAGAGCTTCGGCAGTTCCTAGCCTTGAGTTTATTAAAGATCCACTCCCACACTTTGTGCAAACTTTGGGAATTGCTTGAGTAAAGTTACAATAGTGACACTTTAGAGCATTAGATTTTTCATGTATACTCATACCAACACTACAAAAAACACACTCACTACTAGCTCCACAACTCTGGCAAACCAAATACTTAAAATTTGCTCTAGTTGGTAGAAAAACTATAACTTGTTCTTTTGCTTGCAATGTTTTTTCAATCTGCTCAAAAACTAAGGGCGATAATTCCTCTTTTGATTTTTCATAAATAAACTCTTTTTTTGCACTAAAGTGAGTACCTTTTATTCTTGTATGAGGAAATTTTACAAATGAGTTAAGTGATGGAGTAGCACTTCCTAAAACGACACTAGAAGCAAAGAGTTTTCCCATGTAAATGGCAAGATCTCTTGCGTGGTAACGAGGTCTTGAAGAAGATTTATAGCTATCATCGTGTTCCTCATCTACAACTATAAGACCTAGATCTTTTATGGGTAGAAAAAGTGCAGATCTTGGTCCTGCTACTATTTTAGCACTTCCATCATATATCTTTGCAAGTGCTTTTTTCTTTTGAAGAGGGGTTAGTTTTGAGTGCCACATAACTGCGTCTTGCCCAAAGTGAGCTTCTAACCTTTTGTTCATTTGAGGAGTTAGTGAGATCTCAGGCATCAAAAAGATAGAGCGCCTTCCCTGTGCTATCATCTGCTGAAAATACTTCATATAGATCTCAGTTTTTCCACTTCCTGTATCTCCAAAGAGTAGAGAGGTTTTGTGTTGCTTTAAAAACTCTAGTGCATCTTCTTGTTTTTGTGAGAGGTTTATGGAGGATATTGGTTCCACCTCTTGTGAGGTGCAACGCTCTTGCAAGCTACTGTTAAACGGGATCATAATCCCCAAAGCCTCACCCAAAGAGCAGACATAGTAAGTAGAGATAAACTTTGCAAGATCTAACTGTTTTTGTGAGTAAAAAAACTCACTCACTTCCAAGATCTCCAAGGTTTTAAACTCAGGTTTTTCTTGCCTTTGTATAACCACACCACTAAGAGTTCTGTTTTGTAGTTTTACACTTACTTTTGTAGAAGTTACTATCTCTTGAAGTGAGTGGTATGTGAGTGGCTCAAGAGGAGAGCCGAGAAGTGAGATATTATAGTAGTGCAAAAAAATTTCTAGTCAACTAAGGCGTTACAGTTACCTGTACCTGTTGCACAATTAAAGATTCCAGTAGTTGAGTTATAGTCAAAAGTTGTAGGTGTCCCATCTACTGTGTATGTGTATTGTTTTCTATCAGTGTTAGCTACCACTGCCCAGTCTCCAGATCCAGTTCCACTCCTTATGCCATACATCAAAAGTGTTCTTCCATCACCATCGCCTGTAAAGAGAGTTATATCGTTAGCACTTAGTTTTGGTATCCAAGTGTTTATACCTCTTACAAGTTGAGTCTGTCTCTCGTTTACTATAGCAGATCTGATAGTAGCAACATCAGCACGACCAGATGCAATGTCCGCTTGTTCCTTTGTGCTCGCAAACCTAGGCAGAGCTACAGTAGCTAAAATCCCTAAGATTACGATAACAAATATCAACTCTATCATAGTAAAAGCATTTTTTGATTTTTGCATAAGGTATCCTTTAAAAAATATCAATTATTGTTAATAGATGATATTAGCATTTTTTAGTTTAAATTTTGGTTTTATGGGGTTTTGATTTGAGTATTATCTAGTTCCATCTCTCCTGAGGTGGAACTAGATAAGTCTATGTGTTGTTATGCATTCCATCTCGGGAGAGATGGAATGAGGGAAGAGAGTTTACTAGTTAGTTTTTACCCATTCCCAAGTAGGAGAAGATGTACGGTTACCATCAACAAAGTTTAAACTATAAGTACCTGCACCAAACCCAAATGTAGTTGCATTATTATCATTAAGATAAGCTGCACGAGTCTGATCCGCACTTGTAATAGCTTCCCCTAAACATTCTGGAGGAAAGTTTATTTGTCCTGCTACAGTTGTAGCTTTAGCAGCTGCATCAGCACCAGCAATCGCACCACCTGAACCATTTAGTAGTGAGTCTGACCAAAGTGCTGGTCCAACTGTACGATTTAGAGTCCCAACAAATGCTCCACACTTTCCAGCCTCAGCTTGCTCTGAGACACCGATAAATCTTGGAAGCGCTACCGCTGCCAAAATACCTAAAATAACGATAACGAAAATCAACTCTATCATTGTAAAACCAGCTCTTTTCATAAAGAACTCCTTAGCATAAAAAATGGGTTACACTAGTAACCGTAGAGAAGATTATGTGATAATAAGTATTAAATAATGCTTAAAAATAACAGTGACAATCTATATCTGTTTTTGTTGTTTATGATTCACATTGTAGAGACTTTTTTTGGAACTCTTTTTGCTTTATTTGCATTATATATAAAATATGAACTGCTAAGGAGTAAAAATGAGTATCCAAGTATCTCGCGCGCACGATATCGTAGATAAAGCACTTGATTATAGAGCTATTAGACAAGATATGATAGCTTCAAACATTGCAAATGCAGATACTCCTTTTTACAAACCTAGAGACATAAGTTTTCAAGATACACTTATGGCAAAAAAAGCAGAGATCTTTAACGATGAAAAAAACAAACTTGCCTTAGCTCAAACAAATGGATCACATATTCCACTCCACGAAGAGAGAGATACTAGTCGTGCTACAACATTTTATAGAGATGGACATATGGCTAGAAACGATGGAAACAGTGTAGATCTAGATGTTGAGACTACTGAGATGAGTAAAAACTCGGTCATGTTTAACGCGCTTGTTATGGCTAGAAAAAAGAGTTCTGGTATCTTTAACAGTGTTATAGAAGCATCTGCGAAAACAAGTTAATAATGCAAAGTATTAAATATCTCGCCAAAGGCGTAGCTTTAGTGACTGAAACTAACTTGGACTTGTTCAAGTTAGTTGAGAAAAAGGAGAATAAATGTCATTTTTAAATAGTTTTGATATCAGTGGTTATGGACTAAGTGCCCAAAGAGTTCGAGTAAATACTATCTCACAAAACATAGCAAATGCACAAACAACGAGAACCGAAGAGGGTGGACCATACAGAAGAAAAGAGGTTATCTTTAAAGCTATAGACTTTAATGAACACTTTAACAAAGCTCTAGGCGAGTCAACAAATAGTGCTAAATATGAAGATCCACTAGATGAGGGACATTTTGGCAAAAAGGTAAATCCTGCTATAATGAGCGTAGTTGTTGACAAGATCTCAAGAGATGACAGAGATCCAAAGATGAAATTTGATCCATCACATCCAGATGCAGATGCAAGTGGTTATGTTGCGTACCCAAATATTAATCCTGTTATCGAAATGGCCGATTTAGTAGAAGCGACTAGAAGTTATCAAGCAAATGTGGCTGCATTTGAGAGTTCAAAAGATATAGCAAACTCTGCTATATCTCTTCTGCAGTAGGCTTTAAATGAATAGTGCGTTAAGTAAGGATATAAAATGAGTGAATTTGGTAAAATAGAAGGACTATCAGGAACATCTACTGCTGAGCTTTTAAAACAAAAAGGCAAAGTAGATGGTGCTGGTGAAGCCTTTGCATCTCACTTAAAATCTGCTCTAAATGAAGTAAATGAGTATCAAGAAAAAGGTGAAGTGGCTCTTAGTGAAATGGCTACAGGTCAAGTAAAAGATCTTCATCAAGCTGCACTTGCTATTGGAAAAGCAGAAACTAGTATGAAACTTATGTTAGAGATCCGAAACAAAGCGTTAAGCGCTTACAAAGAGTTAGGAAGAACTCAACTATAAATATTTATTAAATTCTACTCTTTAGCACTACTTCAAAGTGCTATAATCTCTTAAAAAGAAATTCATGTGCAATCTATGAACAGTAAAACAAAAAGTAAAAAAATCTTTCTTCTTTACACACTTATTGCCATAGCTTTTTTGATCTTTTTAAGTGTTATGCTCCTGACAGTTCTAAAGCATCGTCACCTTCCATCTCTATATACAAAAGAGACATCAAAATCACAAAGAGGCTCTATCATAAGTGCAGATGGTTTTCACATAGCCACTACTCAAAAACTCTACAAAGCCGTTGTAAACACTCTCTACATAGATCCACAAAAGATGAATCTTTTTATAGAGCTATTTAGCATCTACTCAGGAATAGACTCTAAAGAGATTGAAAAAAAACTAAAAAATGCAAAAGGCTCAGTAGTTTTAAGCTACAACATTACAGAAAAAATGGCACAGTACCTAAAAAAACTCTCTTATGAACTTAGAAGATATGACGTTTTTGTTGAGAGAAAAAACCCTAAAACTGGATATGCAACACTTCACGGCTTAAATATAATCGAGAGTGGTGAGAGCAGAGAATATCCTTATGGCAATCTATTAACTCCAATCATCGGTTATCCGCATAAACAAGAAGAGGATGGATATACCTATATAAAAGGTGTAAAAGGGCTTGAGAAGAGATTTGAGCGAGCCTTAGCTCCAAGACAAGATGAGCTAAGACAAGGAAAAAGAGATGTAAATAGTTACATCATTTTAAACAAACAGAGCTTTTCAAAACCTCATATAAATGGACTAAATATTCAGTTAAATATACCAGTAGGTCTCCAGATCAGAGTTGAGCGAATGTTAGATGCCATGAAAATTCAGCTTGAAGCAAAAGAGATTATTTGTGCTGTGATGGATACAAAAAGCGCAAAAGTTATCACATTAGCTAGTTCAAACAGATACTTACCAAAGAGTATAAAAAGAAGTGATTATCCATCTCTAAATAGTGCAATGACTGAGTATAGTTTTGAGCCAGGAAGTGTTATAAAACCTATAACTTTTGCTCTACTTCTTGATAAAGGTTTAGTAAATCCTTACGACTTAGTAAATGGTCATAATGGTCGTTTTAAGATTGGTAGAAAAGTTATAACAGATGAGCATGATTTTGATTGGCTTAGTGCTGAGAATGTTATAGTTCACTCATCCAACATCGGTATAGCACAACTTGCACAAAAACTTAGTGGTGGCGAGTTTTATGAGGGTCTTCTTGATTTTGGATTTGCTAAAAAATCAACTCCTGACTTAGTTTATGAGAGACAAGGTTCCATTCCAAGTGCAAATCAATTAAATAACGAGATCTATAAAGCAACCTGCTCTTATGGATATGGAATGAATGCAAATCTAATGCAACTCATACGTGCATATAGTGCTTTTGACAACAATGGAAGAATAGTAACTCCAAAGATTGTAAGTAGTTTCGTAGATGCAAGAGGTCAGATAAAAAAGATTCCTAATGAAGAGCAGATCCAAGTTATAAAAAGTGCAACTGCCGATCGAGTTAAAAAAATACTTATAAAAACGGTAAATGAGGGAACTGGTAAAAAAACAAAAACTGAGGGGCTTATAGTTGGTGGAAAAACTGGAACTGCTCACATCGTTGAGGGTGGAGAATATGTTAACAGATACAACACCGCTTTTTTAGGATTTACTAATGATAGAGAGAAAAAATACACTATGGGCGTAATAGTAATAGAGCCAAAAAGTAGTCAGTTTGCCTCACAAACTTCCGTTTTGGTCTTTAAAAAAATCATAGATATTATGGTTGAAGAAGGCTATTTAACACCAAATCTTTAGCTTTTTCAAAAAAACCGTCATACCACTAAGTCTAACTCCTGAAATGTACCAACTCCTCCATTTTCTCTTAAGTAGATAGAACTCTCTCTTAATTGTGCTGTTGTTTTTGCATCAGATCCTATAAACTCAAAATCAGTTTTAGCACTTCCAAGATATAAAGCTCCAATACCTTTATCTTTTAGCGAATAAAGAGACTCTACACCATTTTCATCTTTAGTCCAAATAAGAAGTTTAGAGAAGATCTCATCACTCTCATCTATCCAACCATTTTTATCATCATCATAAGCTCTAAGTTCACTAAAACCATGACCACTTTTAGGACCAAAAAGTTCACTTCCATCGTTAATAATACCATCACTGTTTTTGTCTAATGCTAAAAACCCACTTCCAGATCCCACAAAAGAAAATTCATCACTCTTACCATCGAGATCTAAGTCAAAATTATGCTTAACACTACTGATGCTAACCATATCTGTGCCAAAATTTATAACAAGTGGATCTATAGCTGCATCGCCAGCTCTAAAGTTTATAGACTCATGTATAGTTATTTCACTCTTCATACTAAGCGCTACAGAGAAGTCTATTTTTCTTCCATCGGCAGTTTGTATATTTCCAGATGCACTAAAGCCTAGTTGCTCTTTTTTAGTCTCTGTTTTTTGGTATTGGTAATCTATGCCCCAACCTTGTAGTTCACTTGTAACCTCGCCATCTCCGCTTGGCAATATATCTTGTGGTTTTATAGCTTTTGCGAATGATACATCAAGTTTTTTTCCTGTTAACATCTCTATGGCTCGTACAATTGCCATAAGTTTTGGAGGAAGTTGCATCTCGCCTGACTCATCATCAATATTTAACTCTTTTGGCATAAAGTTTTTAAAATCTTTTGTTAATTCTAGTCTGTCTAATAGTTTAAATCTCTCTGGAGCATCTTCTTTTTTGTTCCACATTTCAAGTTTTTCATATTCTTGTATATCGTGACTCTTTTTATGACTACCAGAAAGAGATACATCTGAATGTAATATTTTCACAACTCATCCTTTAGTTTATGATACTTATATATCGACCAAAAAAATAAACAAGTAGCATCACTATCTTTACATTCATAGTCTCTTTTATGCACATATGAGATATAATCTCACAATTGAACCCTCTGATAATCTATCAAACTAGATTCCGTGTCAAGCACGGAATGACGGGACACGCGTCATCCTGAACAAGCAAACCGTCATCCTGAACTTGATTCAGGATCTAACTTAATAATTGTTCAGAGCATTCAATTTAAATTACCCTTTAGGATTTCTAATGTCAACAAGTAGCATTAAGCCCACAAATCACCGTGTTTACCCCTGTCCCAATGATAAAAAACCATCTCTTTTAAAACAAATAATCTCCCAAAATAAAGATAGTAAAATCATAATAGTAACTTCGCAAGATGCCTCTAGCATAAAAGAATCTCTAGCAGATGCAACTAACGCGCAAGTGCTAACTGATGATGCACTTTTTAAAGATGAATCCATAACATGTGATCTACTTATAAGCTTAGATCTACCTCAAAAAGCAATCCTTTACATAAAAAGACTCTCACATACAACTTCAAAAGCGATACTTATTTTAAATGAGAGCGAACAAAAGCTACTCTACCCTATAGAGACTCTTTTAGGTCGTGTTATAAAACAAGAGATAGTAGAAGGTTTTGAGTATGAGAAAATAGAAAAAAAAGAGACAAAACCAAAACAAAAACAGATGTCAAAACAAGATATAAAAGATGTGGCTAAAAAGAGATACGACGAGGGCACAAGAGATCCAAATGAGATAAAAAAAGAGTTTAAAAAACCCGAAGGCGATAAAAAATTTGACAAGCCAAGAAGAGATGATGACAAAGCTAAGCAGTGGGAAAAAAAGAAAAAATCACCAAACAAATTTTTAGGTAAAGATGAAAAAGGAAAAGCTCTTTTTTCAGGTAAAAGCGGAGAGAGAAACCATCGTCACGATGGATCTGCAAAAGAGAACTACGATGCACCTAAAAAAATAGGTAAAAAAATAAGCATAAAGTCACTCAAAAAACCTGAGGATAAAAAGCAAGAAGACAAAAAAGCTGATTAGAAGATAAGTTCTTCGTTAGCATCTGCTTTATTTTTTGCCCGTGGTGGTTTAGAGATATCACTAAAATACTCTTTTTTACCACCAATATCCACTTCAACTATCCCCTCTGGAGCTATAAACTTTCTCTGGATCTGAGGATATAGATCTAGCACACTTCTATAAAACTGAGCAAATGCAGGACCGGCAATCTTTCCACCTGTCTCCCATCTGTGCATTGGAGAATTATCATCATTTCCAAACCAAACAACAGTCTCTATAGTTGGCGAGTAACCTGCGAACCAGCCATCAACATTGTTGTTTGTCGTTCCTGTTTTTCCAGCTAGTTCTATACCACTTACTTTTGCTCTTCTACCTGTTCCACTTTGCACAACATCTCTTAAAATAGTAGTCATAATAAAGGCTTGTGTAGGTTCTGTTATAAACTTACTTTTTTGCTCTTTTTCATATATGGTGTTTGATTTTTGCTCTATTGAACTTATAAGATGAGGCTCTAATTGCATCCCACAATTTGCAAATGATGATAGATATTTTGCAAGCTCTAGCGGAGATAGAGAGATAGTTCCTAGTGAGATAGAAAGGTTTCTTGGAAGATTCTCAATACCAAACTTATCTAGTTCATCTAAGAGTTGATTGAGCCCTATCTCATTTACAAGGTTTATAGTCGCAAGATTATTTGAATGAACCAGAGCCTCTCTTAGGGAGATAAGTCCTTTATAGCTTTTGCCATAATTACTTGGACTCCATGTCAACTCTTCGCCATCTTTTTCATACTTATATGTTCTTGAGATATCTATTAGCTCGGTAGCCCCTGAGTATCCTAGGTCTATTGCCACTTGATATATAAAAGGTTTAAATGCAGATCCAGGTAGTCTCTTTCCTTGAGTAGCACGATTATATGATGATATCTTATAATCAACACTTCCAACAAGCGCCACAATATCCCCACTAGCAGAATCAAGAGAAACAATAGCACCATTAAGTACAGAGGTGTTTATATCATCAGATACTTCATACGATGGATTGGATTCCACGATCTTAGCTTCTCGTTCTTTATAGCCCTCTATCCTCTCTAAAGATTTATCATAAGCACTCTTTAGAGCCTCTCTTGCAGCTTCTTGGAGCCTTAAGTCTATAGTTGTATATATCTCATAACCGCCACTTTTCATATCATCAATACCTAGATCTGGCAATCGTCTTGCAACTTCATCAACTATAAAAGGCGCTTTGTTTTGTGTTAATGTATCATCATAAACTTTCGGGTTTTCTTCCATCGCATCTTTATAAGCACCTTCATCTATCCAACCCAAAGTGTGCATCCTCGATATTACACGATTGGCTCTACCCATTGAGATCTCATAATTTTTTGTAGGTGCATAAATGCTTGGTGCTTTTGGAAGTCCAACTAAAATAGCCATCTCTTTTAGTGTTAGATCACTTAGTTTCTTGTGAAAGTACCCATCAGCCGCTGTTTTTATACCATAATACCCATGTCCATAATAGATCTCATTTAGGTATCTCTCTAGTATCTCTTCTTTAGTTAAAACACGTTCTAATTTAAGTGCAAAAATCGCCTCTTTTATCTTTCTTGATAGTTTTTTCTCTCTCGTTAGAAGTACATTTTTAACAAGCTGTTGAGTAATAGTACTTGCACCCTCTACAGCCTTTCCAGCCTTTATAACTTTAATAGCTGCTCTGAAAATTGCATCTATATTTATACCAGGATGTTCAAAAAAAGTAGTATCTTCTATGGCGATAAGTGCTTCTATGGCTCTTGGTGGGATCTCTGCGAAGCTAGCATAATATCTATGTTTTTCATGAAAAATATTTGCGATTTTTTCACCATTTTTATCATAAATCCTAGTAGTAACATTTGGCTTATAATCAACTAACTCTGTTATGTCATAACTCTCTGCAGTTAAAAAATATCCTAAAACTATAAATGGAGATAAAAATCCAAGTAGCAAGATACTTAAAAAAATATTTCTAGCAATTCTCATCTTCTAAATTCCCTATTTGCAAAGTTTGCATCTATCAGTGTTTTTGTGTACTCTTGTTGTGGAGAAGCCAAAAGAGTTTTCATATCATTACTCTCTACAACTCTACCGTTTTTTATAACACAGATCTCATCACAAATAACTTTTGCTGAGTTCATATCGTGCGTCACAAAAAGCATCTTAAATCCATGCTTTTTTTGCAACTCTCTTAGTAGATCTAGGATCAAAACTCTAGTAGTAGGATCTAGTGCAGTTGTCGGCTCATCTAAGAGTATCAGCTTTGGATCTCTCTCTAGCGCCATAGCAATTACTACCCTTTGAAGCTGTCCACCTGAGAGTTCTGGAGCAAATCTCTCTAAGAGACTCTCTCCCAAATCAACCTGAGCAAAAAGCTCTTTTATCCTACTCTCATCCACAAAAAACTGTTTTTTTATCTTTGTTAGTGGAGAGAGTGCTGTAAAAGGATTTTGAGGCACAAAAGAGATATCTCTACCACCTTTTAACTCAAAATCTGCATCTGATTCTATAATGGATTCCATGGAAGATGGAAGCATCCCCAAGAGTGCTTTGAGTGTCAAACTCTTCCCACTGCCACTCTGTCCAACAAGTGCCAACGATGATGTGATGCTAAAGTTTATATCTACTAAGATCTTATCTTTGAGGCTAATATGCAGCTTGGATATTTTCATTGTGCTATTCTATCTTATTTCTTGTAATACTTCACTTACTCTGAGGGTAGTCGTGTATAAATCTCTCTCTCGCTCCCATGCTCTGCGTGGGAGTGTATATAAATTCTCCCTCGCTCCTATGCTCTGCGTGGGAGTGTATATAAATTCTAACTCAAATATATATGAGTTCCCACGCTGAGCCTGGAAACTAGCTGAAGTCTAGATCTCTCTCTTAGTGTTTAAAAGCATGCAAAGCTCTCTAAGCTCACTCTCACTAGTGCCAAGTCTTGCTATTAGTCTTATAATGGCACTTTTGACTGTAGGTTGTCTTATAGCACCTACTGCATAGCCAGACTCTTTTAGTTCCTCTTTTATCTTCATAACCTTTGCATTATCGCCTATATTTATAGGGACTATTAAACTTTGTGTTTTAATTCCTAGTTCTTGTTCTACTATCTCTTTATAAGACTCTATTTTTTCTTTTAAACTCTCTTTATTATCTCGGATATACCTTAGAGCGTTATGAGCTAAGAGTGTGTCATATAAAGAGAGTGATGTAGCGTAAATAATGGGCTTTGCACGATTTATAAGATACTCTACTATATGCTCAGAACCTAAAATATAAGCCCCAAAGCTTCCATATGCTTTACCTAGAGTTCCCATCTTTATATGGTTTGGTCTGATTTTTATGTTGTAGAGATCATAAACACCCATAAGATTCTCTCCAACCACTCCGCTACTGTGAGCTTCATCTACTATTAAAATTGCATCATATTTATCGCAAAGTTCAAAAACACTCTCTTTAACTAAGTCACCATCCATAGAGTAGATGCCCTCAACTGCTACGATCTTTCGCTTAGCTTGTGAGCCTAAAAGCATATTTTCTAGATCTTCTATGTCATTGTGTTTGAAAAACTTTACTTTTTTATTGTCTATTTGAGAAGCTAAGATCCCAGAAGCGTGGTAGAGTTCATCCATAAAAAGCTCATCGCCTTTTCTCACAAGTGCATCTATAAGTGCTATATTTGCATTAAAACCACTACCCAAGATCACTGCATCTTCAAAGCCATTGAACTCTTTTAGCGTCTCTTCAAAATCTCTGTGGATCTTATGATATCCATTTACTAAAAGTGAAGCTTTTGAGCTATTTTGTGAAAGTCGCGAGATCTCTTTGCAAGTTTTTTCATGCAAGGTTTTGTTGTGTGAGAGTCCTAAGTAGTCATTAGATGCAAAGTCTACTAATGAGTCATCTACTAACTCTCTTTGTCTATATCTTGCTCTCTTCTTTATAGCTTTTAGCTCTTTGTTGTAGTATAAACTCATCCAACTATAACCATGTTTCTGCCATTTCGCTTTGCACTATAAAGAGCATCGTCAACTCTCTTATAAATAGACTCAAAATCATCATCTTTTTCAAATTCAACCACACCAAAACTCATCGTAATAGAGATGATCTTTTTATGCGACTCTATTTTCGTTCTTAGTTTTTCTGCTATCTCTTTTGCATGATCTTTTTGAGTATAAGGAAGTATAACCATAAACTCCTCACCACCGACTCTACACAACAAATCAGCCTCACGCAGGTGAGAATCAACAAGCCTTGAGTACTCTTTTAAGACTTCATCACCAATAGCGTGACCATAATTATCATTTACGGCTTTAAAGTGATCAATATCAAACATCACTAAAGAAAATGGATAGTTATATCTACTAGCACGACTTATCTCTTCTTTTAGTTTTCTCTCAAAATATCTTCGGTTTCCTATATTGGTTAACTCATCTGTAGTACTTAAAAGTTCTAGCTCTTTTTTATAAATCTCTTGTTCAGTTATATCACTTAAAACTACTGCATAGTGGTTATTTGCACCTGAGAGTTTAGATGCACCAATACTAAAACAATATACTTTTCCAAAAATATCAAGTTTGACTTTATGAAGCTCTTTTGAGTTTTCAATCATATATAAAACCCAGCCAACTCCATTCATATCCACTTGCAGATAAGCTTCTTCTTTAACAAAAAACTCACTTATACTTTTATGATTTTGCTTGAACTCTTGGAGTGTTTTATATCTGCTAAAGTATTTAAAAAACATCTCATTTGCATAAATAATTGATCTAGTGTCACTCACTACTACTATGTTAGTTGATGAGTTTATGATATTGTAAAAATACTCTTTTTGTCTTCTATTTGCAAAAAAGAGCATTGTGCTTACAAGTATAGTTATGCTCATCACAAAAACTATGCCAAATGTAAGCCATTTAAACATAAAATATTCCAAATCTAAGCTTGAGATACTATCGATTTTTTTAAACATTACATAGTGACCAAATAAATTTCCATCAGCACCTTTTAATTCATAAGAACTTACTACCATATCATCAACTATTTTATGTTCTTTAGTAAAATAACTCTCAACTGAATCTCTTTGCATAATCTCCATAAGTTCTTTTGGTGCATCAAAGTTTGCAATATAATACTCACCTATAAAAAGCTTAGTAAAAGGCTCTTCTAGTTGTTTTGTATACTCTTTATTCAAAACTACAACCGAGTCTATATCTGACTTTTTAAGCTCTTTTGAGATGGAGTTAAAATGTGAGATGACTTCAACAATACCTATAAACTCATCTTTTATAAAGAGTGGAACCATCGCTTTTAAAGAGAGATTAAATTTTGCCGCACTTATAGAGTAGATAACTTTTTTATCTCTAGCAACTCTTCGTAAGTCAGCTCTCATATTTGAGAGGTTATCGCCATGTTTATGCGACCAACTTCTGTAAAGTGTGTTAATGTCTTCATCAAAAAGTTGTATCCATATATTTTTATAAAGTGTCTCTTGTGTGAGATTTTGTATGAGGTTTTTGTAGTAATCTTGTTCAATTTCTCTATTTTTTACTTTTAAAGATAGGTTTTTATCATTAGCAAGACTTAAAGCCATGGCAACAGTAGCTTTTTGTTTGAGTAGTATCAAGCTTGCCACTTGCTCACGCATATACAAAGCTTCTGCTCGGTGCTTAGACATTGTCAAAGAATTTTTTTTAGAATTCAAAAAATCCATGTACAACCATGACATACACAGGGTAATTAACACTAAAACCGATACAAATATATAGATTCTGTATTGTTTTAAAATAATTTGTCCTTTTCCTTTTCCTATTTTATCACTATATCTTATTAAACCTTCTAAAAATAGAGATTTTAATCACTTTTTTAATTAATTTAATGCTTTGAAGAGTTATAAAATGGATCCTGAATCAAGTTCAGGATGACGGTTCGTTTGTTCAGGATGACAGTTTGCTTGTTCAAAATAACAGTTTGCTTGCTCAAGATGACAGTTTTGTTTGTTCGGAATGATGGTTTGTTTGTTCGGGGTGATGGTTTGTTTGGGATGACGTGTGCTCCGTCATTCCGTGCTTGACACGGAATCTAGTTTATAAATCAAAGAGGGTTCAATTTTTCATAAAACGCTTTTAACACCTCTATATTTAAACCCATAGCAGTACTCTCAAAGCCTCTTACTTCTTCTATATAGTTTTTACAAAATCCCTCAACCATACAAGCTCCGGCTTTACCAACCCACTCACCACTTTTTAAGTAGTCTTCTAGATCTTGCCTGTCAAACTCTCTAAAACTATAGGTTGTTTGTGAAATATCTATGATTTTTTTGGCTTTGCTTTGGTAGATCATGCAGGTTATTATTGAGGTAAGACTTCCACTTTGAGAGAGTAGTATATCTCTAGCTTCTACTTCATCTTTAGCTTTTCTTAAAATCTTGCCTTGTGCTGTAACTACAGTATCAGCTACTAAAAGAGCAAGATCTTCACATCCAAAAGCTCTTAAATTTGTCTCATACTTTCCTAAAGTAGCAAGATAGACAAACTCTTTTGGAGTTTTTGCAATGATCTCATCTTCATTAAAGTCGTAAGATTCTTGAACAAACTCTATGCCAGCCTCGCGAAGTAGCATGGCACGAGTAGAGGAGTTAGATGCTAAGCGGATCAGCTTAGTATCTCTTTTATGTACTTTAGTGCTTCTTCTTTAGCTTCGGGAAGTTTTGTCTTGTCTTTTCCGCCAGCTTGTGCGAAGTCTGGTCTTCCACCGCCACCGCCACCTAAAATAGGAGCTATTTTCTTGATCCACTCACCAGCTTTTGCATCGGCATTTTTTACACCTGCAGCGATAAGAACTTTGTCATCTTTTACTTGAAAAAGCATCGCACATAGTTTCTCATTTTGGTTTTTCAGCTCATCAATTTTTTCTTTAATATCACCAGATACTAACTCTTCAACAACTACACTTACACCATTTACACTATCTACTTTTATTTCAACACTAGTGCTCTCTTGTGCAAGTTTTAGTTCTGCTTTTAACTCATTTATGTTTGACTTTAGTCTTGAGATCCCAGCTAATGCGTCAAGGTTTTTAACCTCAGCTTCTACCTGCTTTAACAGATCTCTTTGCCCACAAAAATACTTATATGCAGACTCGCCACAAAGAGCTTCTATTCGTCTAACCCCAGCACTCACACCACTCTCTTTTGTGATGATGAATGAGCCAATATTTGCAGTGTTACTAACATGAACTCCACCACAAAACTCAATGGAAGCGTCAGCAAAACTTACAACTCTAACCTCATCTCCATACTTCTCACCAAACTGTGCTTTTGCACCGCTTTTCTTAGCATCTTCTATACTTAAAAGCTCAGTTTTAGTCTCAATACTTCTTAAGATCTCGTTATTTACACGAAGTTCAATCTCTCTAATTTCCTCAGAGCTCAGTGCTTTTGGATGAGAGAAGTCGAACCTAAGTCTTTTAGCCTCAACAAGAGATCCAGCTTGTGAAATATGATCTCCCAAGACATCATAGAGTACAGCGTGAAGTAGATGAGTAGCCGAGTGGTGCTTAATGATCTCATTTCTTGAACTGTCAACCTTAGCCTCAACACTTTGTCCTACTTCTATCTTAGAACTAACTTTGATCTCTGAAAGGTTAAGCCCAAAAAAACCTCTTGTATCTTGCACATTAGCAACTCCTACAAGTTCTCCAAGATCTCCACATTGTCCACCACTTTCTGCATAAAATGGAGTTAGATCTAACATAGCCCAACCACTCTCATCTTTGCCTAAAGAGTTAACTCTTTTAAAATTCTCATCGAGTAGAGCTAAAACTTTTGAGCTATGATTCATTTGCTCATACCCCACAAACTCATTTTCTCCAAACTCTTCTAAAAGCTCTTTAAAATCTCCCTGAGTTGCACTATCTCCACTACCTTTCCAAGCAGCTTTTGCACGAGTTCTCTGTTCAAGCATAAGCTCTTCAAATCTTGCAAAGTCAAGTTTTATATCTTTACCCTTTAACATGTCTTCTGTAAGATCTAGTGGAAATCCAAAAGTATCGTAGAGTTTAAAAGCCACATCTCCACTAAAAGTATCTTTAGTATTTGAAAGTTCTTCTTCAAAAAGAGCGATACCAGACTCTATAGTCTTAAAAAATCTCTCTTCTTCAAGCTCTATCTGCTCTTTTACAGCTGTAGATCTTTGGCTTAAGTACTCATACTCTGTGCCCATAATTTCTACAACAACATCAACAAGTTTATACATAAAAGCTTCTCTAAACCCAAGCAAATAACCATGTCTTACAGCTCTTCGCAAGATGCGACGAAGCACATATCCACGCCCTTCATTTGAGAAGTTTATGCCCTGAGCTAGTAAAAACAGAGCTGTTCTAATGTGGTCAGCTATAACTCTGTATGAAGCTCCATTTTTGTAAACATACTCTTTACCTATAAGCTTCTCAACCTCTTTAATAATTGGCATAAAAAGAGATGATTCATAATTACTTTGAACGCCTTCACAAACAGCAGTAACTCTTTCAAGTCCCATGCCTGTGTCGATGGAAGGCTTTGGAAGTTCTGTCATTTTGCCATCAGCACTCTTTTCATACTGCATAAAAACAAGGTTCCAGATCTCTAAAAATCTATCGCCATCACCGCCTAAGTAGTCCTCTTTAGAGTTAAAGTTCTCAGCACCTTGATCGTAAAAGATCTCACTACAAGGTCCGCAAGGTCCAGTATCTCCCATTTGCCAAAAGTTATCATCATCGCCTAAACGAAGTATTCTATCTTTTGCAACATACTTTTGCCAAAGAAGTTCTGCTTCATCATCGCTATCGTGAACTGTAACCCAGAGCTTTTCTATAGGAAGATTTAAAACCTCAGTAATAAACTCCCATGAGTAAGCAATTGCTTCTTCTTTAAAATAATCTCCAAAGCTAAAGTTTCCTAGCATTTCAAAAAATGTATGGTGTCTTGCCGTGTGTCCAACATTTTCTAAGTCGTTGTGCTTTCCACCAGCTCTTAAACATGTTTGACATGAAGTAGCACGAGGGTTTTGTGGTCTTGGGATCTCACCTGTGAAGATTGATTTAAATGGAACCATACCAGCGTTGTTAAAAAGAAGCGTAGCATCTTCTGGGACTAAAGGTGCGGATGCAACTCTCTCATGGTTTTTTGATTCAAAAAATCTTAGGTACTCTTCTCTAATGTCCATATATATTCTCTTTTATAAAAATTGTGCGATTATATCCAAAAAGATAGGTAAAATCTCTTTAACATATCATTACGCTCTTGATCTCACTCATCTCTTCGATGGCAAACCGAGGACCTTCTCGTCCAACTCCGCTAAGTTTAACTCCGCCATAAGGCTGTATGTCAAACCTTAAAGTTGGAATATCGTTTATTACAACTCCACCAGCATCAAGCTCATCTATAGCTCTTTTTGTGATTTTTAAAGAGTTTGTAAAGACTGAAAACTGCAAGCCAAAAGGCGAAGAGTTCATTCGTGGAAGTGCATCATCAAAGCTCTCAACCTTAACAAGTGAGACTATGGGAGCAAAAACTTCCTCACAAACTATAGCCATATCATCTCTTACATCTGCCATTACACAAGGAGAAAAAACCCTTCCCTCACACTTTATTTCAAGCAAAGATCTAGCTCCCTCTTTTATGGCACTTTGTACCCAATCATATGCTCTTTTAGCCGACTCATCATCTATGAGTGGTCCTAAAAAAGTATCTTCATTATATGGAGATCCAACTTTTAACTTAGCTGTCTCCTCTGCCATCTTAGAAGCAAACTTATCATAGACTTTAGCATCTACATAAATGCGTTGAAGTGATATGCAAACCTGCCCTGAATTTACAAAAGCACCATAAGCACAACGAGTGGCTGCAAGATCTAGATCTGCACTCTCATCTATATAAGTAGCTGCATTTCCACCAAGCTCTAGTGAGATCTTTTTGATCCCAGCAGATCTTGTAATGATCTCGCCAACAGGAACTGATCCAGTAAAGCTAATTACACGAGGAATGTCACTACCTACAAGTGCAGATCCAACCTCAGCATCGCCATAAACTACACTTAGTGCATCTTTGATGGCAAACTCACTCTCTATAAAGAGCTTTGCAAACTTGTAAGCAGTAAGAGGAGCTTCTGGAGTTGGCTTTAATACAACTGCATTTCCTGCTACAAGAGCGGGAGCTAGTTTATGTGCAGCTAGATTTAGTGGAAAGTTAAAAGGAGTGATGGCAACGACCACACCAGCAGGCTCACGCGTAAAATAAGCGATGGTTTTTCTACCACTACTCATAGCATCTGTGTTAATAGTCTCTCCATGCATAGTTCGCATAGTCTCAGCACTTAACCTTAGAGTCTCAACACATCTATCTACTTCTATGCGGGAGAAGTAGATCGGCTTTGCCACTTCATCGGTTATGGTTTGTGCCATATCCTCTTTTGAATCTTCTAGTCTTTTTGCAACATCTAAGATCCAGTCACATCTCTGTGCAATAGTTGTTTTTTTTGCTACTTTTGCAGCCTCTTTTGCAATATTTAAAGCTTTTTTTGCATCACTCTCATTACAAATACTAGACTCAGAAACCACATCCCCACTATATGGACTTCTTCTTTGTTTATACTCTCTACTTCGGCTCTCTTGTGAGCCAAAAAATATATTTGCCCTCATTAAAATCCCTCTAGAAGTTTTATGAAAAATTATAACATATAAACTATAGAGTTAGATTTTCTACCATCTCAACATTTTGTGGAGTAACAATCACAGCATCATAAACAAAGTCAACATCAAGGTTGTTCTTTTTCAAAAATGTGTTACCAGTTCTTATGAGTTTTCTTAGTTTGCTTGGAGTTATATTTTGTATTGCCAACTCATAATCAAGTCCACTTTTGACCTCTATAAAGTGTAAAACACTATCTTTTGAAGCTATAACATCTATCTCGCCAAATCTTGAGTAGAAGTTTCTCTCTACTATCATAAAGCCATTCTCATCAAGAAACGAACAAGCTCTATCTTCTGCTAAATTACCTTTTGCTCTACTCAAGCGTTTACAACCTCAACCTTGACACTCTTAAATGCAGCGGTAAGTATTAGCTCGTCACACTCATCTCCAAAGAGAGCGTTGATCTTAGATCCAGCATGATGAAAGGTTGTAAAAAGAGTTTTTGGTTGTACTTTGTCTGTAAATTTTACAAGAAGTGGCGAGGTCTCTCCATACTTAGATCTCAAAATAACTCTTTCGCTCTTAAAATCATCCGCATCTCCATCATTTACTAGCAAAATATCTTCACTATATCTCTTATTTAGAGACTCACTTCTTTTTGTTTGTGAAGCGTTGTTGTAGTGAGCTAGTGCTCTTCCAGTTGTAAGATGGTAACCTTTTAGGCTTTTATTAATTATCTCTTCTACCATTCCACGAAGCTTGTACTGATGGTAACAAAACTTGCCTAAACCGTTGTCAGTTCTAAAGTCTAGTTGATGAAGTATAGGTGTGTCTTCAGTATGAACTGGCCATTGAAGTCCTCTTTTTCTATGTCTCTCTAAGCGAGTATAGTCAGCTCCGCTAAATCTTCTATATGCAACCTCACGAACCTCATCCCAAACTTCTTTAGAATCTTTAAAGTTGGAATTTCCACCCATTTTATTATCTATCATCTGCAGAATTTCCCAGTCATCTGGCAAGTCGCTCTTTACAAGAGGTTGAGAGAGATGCAGTCTTCTCATCGCATTTATATAGACACCAGTTTTCTCATAAGCCGACTTTACGCCTATAACTATGTCAGCCTTTTGTGCAATATCAGTCATAAAAAGCTCTTGAACTGCTATGAGTTCTAAATTCTCTAGTGCCATGTCTATTTTATTAATATTTGGATGTATATGAGTTATATCTTCGCCCATATTTAGTAGTGCTTTTATCTCGCCACCTAGCATCGCATCTACAAGCTGTGGAGTCATAAGTCCAACTTCTTTTGCATCTTGATAGTCTGGCTCATAGTATGGAAGCATCCCCATATCACAAGCTCCTTGAACATTGTTTTGTCCACGAAGTGGCATAAGTCCAACTCCACTTCCTCCAATATTGCCCGTCATTAAAGCTAAGTGAGTTATTGCCATAACAGCGTAAGATCCATCTATATGCTCAGTGATCCCAAGTCCCCAAAAGATCATAGATCTCTTCAGGGCATACTCACGAGCTACTTTTGGCACTAGTTTAGCCAAACTCTCATAGCCCTCAATTTCATTAAAATAGTTAGGATTTGCAAAAGGATCATTTAAAATCATCTCTTTAAACTCATCAAAGCCCTCAGTTCTGTCGGCTATAAACTCCTCAGAATAAAGCTCTTCGTCTATAATTACATAAGCAATCATGTTTAATATTAACAAGTTCGCTTCATGAGGCATAATGGCTTTATACTTTGCAAATCTATGAAGCTTGATCTCTCTAACATCAAAAACTGCCAAGTTATCACTCTCTCTTGCTACATCCAAGATGCGATTTGAGATGATAGGATGAGCTTCTGTTGTGTTTGAGCCGATAACTATCATAAACTCAGTGTTATATATATCGTTGTAAGGATTTGTTGCCGCACCCTCTCCGATGGTAGTTTTCATTCCCTTTAGAGATGGAGAGTGACAGACTCTAGCACAATTATCAACATGAGGAGATTTTAAAGTTTGGCGGGTAAATTTTTGAAAGATATATGAGCTCTCACAAGAGGTTCTAGCTCCGCCGATGGAACAAACACTCTTTCGTCCATATGTTTGTTGAACTTCTTTTAACTTCATAGCTATAGCAGTAGTTGCACTCTCTAGATCTGTCTCAAACCAAAGTTCATCAAGAGAAGTTAGAGATGAAAAAATAGCGTCTTTGATGTTTGGATTTTTCTCTAAGAAAGATTTTCTTATGCGTGGAACTCTTAATCTATCCTCAGCATCCACAAAGTCAAAACCGTATTTTCCCTTGATGCAAAGTTTTCCCTGTGAGACAACTCCATCAGGATGAGCGAAGATATTTTTTATCTTGTTCTCTTTTACATCTACATTGGCTGCGATATCACAGCCAACACCACAATAAGTGCAAACGCTATCTATTGTCTCTATATTTTCCATCAATTTTCCAGTTTTAAACTATCCTAATCATTACAGGTTTTGCATTTACAAAGTCTAGCTCTTTGATCTCTTTTATCATGTTTTGTATATCTCTCTCTAGGGCTATATGAGTAGATATTAACAAATTTGCCGAGTTTGTTGATGCTGGGCGTTGAAGCATAGTCTCTATTGAGATATTGTGTTGTTCAAATATTTTTGCTAGTTTTGCAAGTACACCAGTACGATCTGAGACATTTATACGAAGATAATATTTTGAGTTTATATCATCAGTCGCTTTTAGTGTAAGTTTACCCTCTAATGGCTTGTCAAACCCTAGCATTGGTGCAGATTTTCCGCTTCTTGCAATGTCTATAATATTTGCAATAACTGCACTAGCAGTCGCATCTCCACCAGCTCCAGGACCATAATATAGTGTTTCACCTACTTTATCGCCAACTACTGAAATAGCGTTCATCACACCATCTATCTTTGCTATCATCTCATCTTGTTTTATTAAACAAGCATGAACTCTAAGCTCTACTTCATTTGCATCTTTTTTCGCAATTCCAAGTAGTTTTATAACATATCCAAACTCTTTAGCAAAAGCGATATCCTCTTGAGAGATATTTTCTATCCCCTCTATTAAGATATCTTCAGGTTTAGCATCAATTCCATAAGCTATAGAAGCGAGTATTAGAAGTTTATGAGCAGCATCATATCCGCCTACATCAAAGGTAGGATCAGCCTCAGCGTAACCTAGATCTTGTGCCTCTTTGAGGATTGCATCGTATGAAACTCCCTCATCTCGCATCTCTGTAAGCATATAGTTTGAAGTTCCATTCATTATGCCCATAATAGACTCTATATGGTTTGCAGATAAGCCATCGCGAAGAGCGTTAATGATGGGGATCCCACCAGCTACAGAAGCTTCATACTCAAAAGCAATATCTTTAGCCATATCTTGAAGTTCATAACGATGGTAAGCCAAAAGAGCTTTGTTAGCAGTTACAACTGCTTTACCACTCTTTAGTGCCTTTTTTACTACTTCAAAAGCCTCATCAACTCCGCCCATAAGCTCAACTACAATATCGATCTCATCATCATCTAAGACATCATTAACATTGTCGCTTAACTTTATATCTAAGCCTCTGTCTTTACTTAGATCTTTTACAATCCCACACTTAACAACTATATCAACACCTGCTCTTGCAGAAATAACATCAGCATTATCTTTTAAGATCTGAGCTACGCTTGTTCCAACTGTCCCAACGCCTATTATTCCTACTTTTATCAAATTTATATCCTTTAATTTATTTCATAAATTTAAGGGAACCTTTTCCCTCATTTAACACGCAAATACCCCAAGGGTACTCCGTCGTGCGCGCTGAGTTTTCTTCGGCAGAAAGCCCATCACACTAGTGTGATTTATTTCATGTGTTTACTTTTTTTCGTCTTCAAACTGTTTTAAAAACTCTTTTATGTTTCTTGCAGCTTGACGGATTCTGTTGTCATTTTCAATAAGGGCTATACGAACATAGTTCTCACCATAAGCACCAAAACCGATCCCTGGAGCTACTGCAACCGCTGCTTCTTTAAGAAGTCTTTTTGAAAATTCTAAACTTCCCAAATGGCGAGCACACACAGGAATCTCCGCCCAAACAAACATACTTGCTCTATTTTTGCGGATCTTCCAACCAGCTCTCTCAAATGCACGAAGTAAAATATCTTGACGGTGATTATATTTGTCTGTTATATCTTGAACACATTGCTGATCGCCATTAAGAGCTACTGTAGCTGCAACTTGAATCGGCGTAAACATTCCATAATCAAGCCATGATTTAATCTTTTGAAGTGCACCTATGAGTTTTTTGTTTCCTACAAAGAAGCCAACTCTCCAGCCAGCCATATTGTAAGATTTTGAGAGTGTAAAACTCTCAACTGCCACATCTTTTGCGCCTGGCACACTCATGATAGATGGAGTTGTATATCCGCAGAAAGTTATGTCTCCATAAGCAATATCTGAGATAATATAAAATCTTTTCTCTTTTGCCATCTTTACAAGACGCACATAAAACTCTTGTGTAACTGTTGCTGTAGTTGGATTGTGGGGAAAGTTAACTAAAACATACTTTGGTTTTGGAGAACTCTCTTTAAAAACGCGATCTAGATCATGAAAAAACTTATCTTCATCTAGCTTATAATCTTCATCAAACTCTATACCAAACTTAACTACATTTCCACCTGCTAAGATAAAAGAGTACTCATGTATTGGGTATGTTGGATCTGGGATTACTGCTACATCACCAGGATTTGTTATTGCGTAAGTAAGGTGTGCATAACCCTCTTTTGATCCCATAGTAGCTACACACTCAGTCATCGGATCTAGATCACAATCATATCTTGTTTTATACCAATCAGATATTGCCAAAAGTAGTTTTGGGATACCTTTTGAAGTTGAGTAACCGTGAGTTCTAGTTTTATTGGCTGACTCTATTAGTTTTGCTCTTATATGTTCTGGAGTGTCACCATCAGGGTTTCCCATAGAGAAGTCTATAACATCAGAACCAGCTCTTCTTTGCGCCATCTTTAGCTCATTAACCTCAGCAAATACATACTTCGGTAGTCTCTTCATTCTGTCAAATTCTATTTCATCAAACATCAATTATTCCTGAGTAAATTATTGTCGTAATTCTAGCAAAATTATTTGCACTTTGCTAACAAATCTTTGCCTATCTAGAGCCTAATGGCATCAAAGTCAGATCATCTCTTATATTTTTAAGTGAGTAGATATCTGAAATTTTTATGTAGTGAGTGTTGTCATTAAGCTCAAGTATAAGATTTGTTTTTTTACTATCGTGTTTTTCAACCTTTAGTAGATGCAGGGAAGCATCATAGTGAGCGATGTAAGGATACCAACTATTTCTTCTTGATGAAGAAATTTTAAGTTTTTTTACCTTTGAGACATCTATCCACTTGGAGTACAAAGATCTCTTTAGACTAAGTTCAATTCCATCTTCAAGTGACTCTACATTTAGTCTTCCATCTCTCATATCAACCACATAAGTCCAGTCAGTCGCAGAGTCTCTTTTTATATCAACTATATGTGACCCACTTTTTCTAAGTTCTTGTTGAAGTATGAGTGGATCTGTTGCATATTCTGAGGTTAAGTTTATAGTCCAAGTAAACTCTGAGTTATTTAGATTTGACTCTTGTGTTACATATCTATAATAGCCTATATTTCTAAGTGTATCACCCATGATTTTAACAAAAAACAGTGGAGAGCCACTTGTTTTAAATCGCAAAGTAAGCTCGCTAGGTTTTTTAAAAAAAAGATTTAAAAGTCCATTATCTTTTAGCGTCTGTATAACTTTTACAGCATCAACTCTATCATTTACAAAATACTCAGACTTTGGAGAAAACAAGATATCTATATATGCTCTGTTTTGTTCATATATCTTAGGATTTATAAGAGTTTTTATTTTTTGTGTTAAAAGTTCACCATCTTGCAAAATATCTGCAAAAGATAGTGAGCTAAAGAGTAAAATAGCAAAAAGTACTTTTACCATTTTTGTCCTCTGTTTAACTCTTTAAACTTTGCAAAGTTTATCTTTGAGATATTAGAGTCTTTATAGTGAAGTCTAAGGTTAGATCTATCAGTAAACTCTCTTACTTCTCCATTTATCTCAATACTAACATATCCGTGACCGAGGGAGAATAACCACTCTTTATTTGGATCTAACTCTAACTCGCCTGAGAATAATTTTTGATATTTTTTATAGTTTGAGAGGTCAATATAACCTATCCAAAGTTCAGAATTAGGCTTAATTTTAAAAGACTTTACAACTTCAACTACTTCTGACTCTACTATTTTTTCTTTTTCTTTGGTGTCTTCTACTTCTGCTACTGTTGCGTTATCATCTTCTGCATCTTCTTTTGTTATAACTTCTAACTCTTCGCTCTTAGACATACTTTGTTGAGCATTTTGTATAGCACTATTATCTATAGAGTGATTATCTGTTTTTTCACTACTTAGAGCTAAATTTTCTAGTGTAAAAAACATAGCTACTACAAATATCGCTACGGCTATTAGAACATAAACAAAGGTATATTTTTTCTTTCTTGTTGGAGATACAAAAAATCGTGTCTCACTATCATCTTCTTCTGGGGTATTAAGAAGATAATATTCATCAACCTTAGCTTTAAAATCACTTAGATCTACACCATATTCTCTTTGCAAGATAGATATAAAACCTTGCATTTGAATCTTTGTCATATCTTCAAAAGATTCATGCAAAAGAGCTTGAACATGATGTCTTGCTATATGTGTTTTTTCATGAATCTTTTGTGCACCTATCTCTTTTAACTTATTAAGCCCGTCACTCATATTCTCATCCTATCCATTAAAATAGCTCCTGCCACACTAACATTTAAAGAGTCAAATTTATGTGACATTTTTATACTAACAACTTCATCTAACTTTGAGATTATTCTTTTACTTAAGCCCTCGCCCTCATTGCCAAGGACTAATGCTCTTTTTTGTTTTAACTTAACATCCCTAATGTCTGCTCCACCCATGTCAGCGCCATAAAGACAAAATCCAGATGTTTTTAAGTCATTCATAACATCAAGTATATTGTGTTCTAGCGCGAAAGGCATATCAAACAAAGCTCCAGTACTTGTTCTTACTATTGGTGCTAAGTTAAGATTTTTAACTCCACACGCGACAATAGCATCAACACCCATTGCATAAGCAGTTCTAACAATAGCACCGATATTTCCAACATCAGTTAAACCAGATAAAACCAAGACAAACTCTTTATCTAAAGTGGATTTAAAAGGCTGAAGCTCATACTCATCAACTTCAGCTAAGATGCCTTGATGATTTGCATTTTTACACATCGCTCCAGCTGCATCAGATGGAATGCGTTTTACTTCAAAATTCATCTTCATCAAACGAGCATACTCTTTTTTATCTACTTCTTTTGCTAAGTAGAGAGTTTTTATCTTATTTGGATAGTTTTGTATAAGGTATTGGATTGGTTGTTTAGCATAAATTAACATATGGACATTCTAGCAAAAAAAAGTGATAATGCAGTCATTTTGTTATATATTTATAGCTTTAGTAGTCTTTCATAACAAGATTTAGTGTTTTCTTGTGTGATTTTACATATGAGTTTTGCTTGTACTTTCTTTGGTAAGTCTAGTTCTAAAATGTCATTTTCACTTATAGCACTACTATTTTGTTTCTCGCTAGGGCTAATAACTACTACCCACTCACCTCGAAAATTGTCATTTATGGCTTTTTGTAACTCTGAAGCATTTCCACTAAAATATGTTTGAAATTTTTTACTTATCTCTTTTGCTAAAAAGAGTTTTCTAAGAGGTTGCTCTTTTTCTATCTCTTGGAGGAGTTTATTAAGCCTGCGAGGTGATTCATAAAGCACAGTTGCAAAACCACTAAAGAGAGCACCATTAAGTGATGCTGCTCTATCACTTCCCTTATGAGGCAAAAATCCCCAAAAAAGTAGTCTAGTCTCAACAAAGCCACTTGCTACAAAAGCAGTAAGTAAAGCATTTGAGCCAGGCAAAACATCATAGTCAATACCATTTTCTTGTGCATAGCGAACGAGAAGTTGCCCTGGATCACTAATGCCTGGCATTCCGGCATCGCTAACATAAACTACTTCTTTATCAAAAAAAGAAACATCAAGTTCTTCTAAAAAACTTTTTTCATTATGTGAGTGAAGTGATATAAAGCGTTGGTCTTCTTTAAATGAGGTGTTATATCGTTCTTTTAGGATGTGGATGAGTTTTTTTGTGACGCGTGTATCTTCACAAAGCAGGATGTCAGCTTCTCTTAGAACTTCGATAGCTCTAAGAGATATATCGCTTATATTTCCAATGGGAGTTGGAACAAGGCTCAACATTATTGAATCTCACACAATCTTAACAAATCTAGATTATGCTCAGTCACTAAAGCTACGCCTTTGGCGAGAAAAAGCATTAAGTTTTTAGTTTTGAGCGTAACGTTTTTTAAACTTCTCAATTCTACCAGCTGTATCTACCATTCTCTCAGAACCTGTAAAAAATGGATGACACTCGTTACAAATATCTATACGAAGTTCATCTTTTGCACTTTTTGTCTCAAAGCTGTTTCCACAAGCACAAGTTACTGTACATGTTACCAATTTAGGGTGAAGATCTTTTTTCATGTTTTGCCTTTTGATACTCGTTAATGTGCGAATATCTATATATTTTTTAAATCCGTATGGGGGCGGATTTTTAGAAACGCAATTATACCAAATTTTATCTTAACTTAGCATATATTAATTTTAGAGTGACGAAATGGCATCATTGCAGACTTCCCTCTCCATCATTGCAGGCTCGACCCGCAATCTCATCAAGGCTTTAAAACCTTTTGTACTTTTCAAACCCTCATGAGATCCTGAATCAAGTTCAGGATGACGGGTTGTGAGAGTTCAGGATGACGAAATGGCATCATTGCAGACTTCCCTCTCCGTCATTGCGGGCTTGACCCGCAATCTCATCAAGGCTTTAAAACCTTTTGTACTTTTCAAACCCTCATGAGATCCTGAATCAAGTTCAGGATGACGGGTTGTGAGAGTTCAGGATGACGAAATAGCATCATTGCGGACTTCCCTCTCCGTCATTGCGGGCTTGATCCGCAATCTCATCGGGCTTTACTAAAAATACCTTTACAACAATATTTTAGAGCAAATCGCCACAACTGCACTCTCTGAACGAAGTACCATCGGAGTCTCTAATCTAAAACTCTTTTTAGATCCAAGCATCTCCCTTTCACTTTTAGAAAAACCACCCTCGCAACCTACAAGAACTCTCTTAAAGTTTGCATCAGATCCAAGAGAGTGCTGACAAAAGTCAAAAACAACTACATCATCAAACTCATGCAAAAATTCTTTTATGCTTTTGCATTCATCTAGATCCATCATTGAGCTTCTGCCACATTGCTGCATAGAAGCTTCTAAAATCCTCTCAAACCTAGCAAAGTCTAGTTTTATATTTCTCTGACTTCTTTCACAGTAAACAAAGGTAACTCTACTAACTCCAAGTTCATTTAACATAGGAAGCACTTTTTCTATAGACTTAAGATCTATAACGCACCATGCCACATGAAGATACTTTTCGCTCTTTACTTCAAGCATCCTAGATGATAACAAAGAAAGTTCCAAACTCTTTGGATCTATACTTGAGATCTTATAGCTATGAAGCATAGAGAGATCATTTTTTGCTCTTAGATCTAGCTCATCACCGACATTATGTCTGCGAACTTTGACAAGGTACTTGTGAAGCTCTCCTTTGATATTGATCTTATCTTTTGAGGCTTCATCACAAAGTATGTACTTCAAATCCACATCCAAACAGAGATACTAAAAACCAAAAAAACTTCTAGCGCAAAGATTATATAAGCCTCTTTTTTGTGCAAAACAAGTGCCTCAGGAAGTTTTTTATCCACCTTTTGCAGTTTTTTAGATCTTATATTTTCTAAAACTATCACTATCACAGCAAAAAGTATCATCACAACATTCTCTACAGTAAAATCAAGATGCTTAGCAGCCATCATCACTACACCAGTAAAGATAACAGCACCGATTACTGTCATCCCAATAGGCATAAAAAGAGTTACAAATCTAGCATAAGCTCTTATTTCATCCGCTTTTGCAAGCATTAAAAAGTTAAGTAAAATCACCGCTAAAATCCCATAAACACTATAGTTGTGCATAACTATACTCATATCATACATTTCATTCATGGTGAAATTCTACTATAAATTCTATACAAATAGTTATCTCTCACATATTAGCAGTTTGAAAATCCATACTATGCTACAATACTAAAACATTTTAAAAGAGGCATTTATGAGCGTTACAATACTTCAAGCACTTGATTTTATCTACAAAAACACAAAAACAAAAGCACTTAAGATCTTGCCCTTAGAACAAGCTCTAGGCTTTATCTTAGCAGAAGATATTTATGCAACTCACAACCTTCCACCCTACGATAACTCAGCTATGGATGGTTACGCAGTAAAGACTTCAGATGCAAACAAATGTGTCAAAGTAGAGCATACTATCTTTGCAGGCGACAACTCTAGTGAGATCTTAGTAGATGGATACGCTATAAAAATTATGACAGGAGCTAGGATTCCAGAGGGTTGTGAGTGTATAGTTCCCCAAGAAGAGACATCTAAGTGCCAAGATGGTATCAAACTTCCACAAGATCTCTTAAGCGGCAAACACATCAGACTTTGCGGAGAAGATATCAAAAAAGAGAGTCTGCTTTTACAAAAAGGGCAAAAACTCCAAGCTCATCAAATAACCCTCTTAGCATCTCAAGGCATAAGCCATATAAAAGTACACAAAAAACCTCGATTAGCTCTTTTTGCATCAGGAAATGAGCTTAAGATGCACTTTGAACAAGTTGCATCTTACCAACTCTACAACACAAACACACCTACTCTTTTAGCTCGTGCAGAGGAACTAGGTTGCGAAGTTGAGTTTATCGGTACAGCTGAAGATACTATAGATGATTTGAAAAAACATATCAAAAGTGCACTAAACAGCGACTTGATTGTAACTTCTGGAGGAGTTAGTGTAGGTGATGCTGACTTTACACAAGAAGCGTTTGCTTCATTTGGTATGGAGACTTTTTTTGACAAAGTGGAGATAAAACCAGGAAAACCAACAGCTTTTGGTAAAATCGGCGACACTCTTATTTTAAATCTACCAGGAAATCCACTAGCTGCCGCATTAAACTTTGAACTATTTGGACAAAGTATTATCTTAGCACTAAGTGGAGCAAATGAGAAATACTTAAAAGGCATAGATACAAAAATGAAAAATGAGTACAAACTCAAAAAAAGTTCTATCTCCTTAGTTCCAGGAAAATTTGATGGAAGTAGTTTTACACCTTGCCAAAAGTTCGCACCTGGAATGGTATCTCCTCTTGCCATATCAAACTCTTATATTATGGTAGATGCAGGTGTTGGGGTGTTAAAAAAAGATGAAAAAGTAAAAGCTGTACCTATAAACTTTAGTTTTACAACAAGCAAAAAAGAGGACTTCTCATCCCTACTGAGTCCATCAATAACTTGACCTCATTCCCGTCATTGCCACTTTCTCTGGCTCCCACGCTCTGCGTGGGAGTCTATATATATACTACAACTCAGATATATATGCATTCCCACGCAGAACGAGAGAACGAGAGAACGAGAGAAGAGATCCTGAATCAAGTTCAGGATGACGGATTGTGGGAGTTCAGGATGACGAAATGGCGTCATTGCGGGCTTGACCCGCAATCTCATCAACCCACACCTCCGTCATTGCGGGCTTGACCCGCAATCTCATCAACCCACACCTCCGTCATTGCGGGCTTGACCCGCAATCTCATCACGGGTTTAAAATCAAACAATATTGATCCCTTTTCTATATACAGTACCTATAAAAGTTGCAATTGTGTTATCTTCTTCATCACTTATACGTACTTCATAAGTTGCAATTTTTTTACCATCACTTAGCTCTCTTGCTTTAGCAAAGAGTTTACCGCCAGATTTTGCTTTTTGAAAGTTTATATTTGCATTTATACCTAAAGAAAGGTTATTTTTTGAGTTTGAAGCAATGGCAAAAGCAAAATCAGCTAAGGAAAATAAAAATCCTCCATGAACTACATCTGCCCCATTGAGATGTTCTTCTTTTATAGTAGCGCTAACTGTTGCTGTTCCTTCTTCTATTTCTTCTATATGAAAACCTAAAAGTTTTGCAAATCTATCTTGTTTTTCAAAAAATTCTTTTAATTTTTTCATTTTACTCCTTCGTGTAAAAGTGTAATGAACTTTCTCGTTCCATCCTCTCCTGAGGTGGAACAAATATATACATCACACCTCAAGAGAGGTGTGACAAGGTTAGATTAAACCTTTGTTGGATTCGTAAAACTTTCGCCTTTTTTTACTCTCTCCCACAGATCTTTATCACTAAAGTCATCTACAACAGCCCGAGAAAAAACAATGCTCTCTAGATCTATATAGCCCATCTCTTTAGAGTATGCATCATAACTAAAAGCTTGTGCATAGCCTGTTGCAGTCTCGTGAACTATGATGCTATGGAGTTTTACCTCTCTCTCGCCATTTACTGTATTTGTGAGCTGTAAGAGTCTATCTATCATCACAAAAAAAACACGGCTAAACTGCTCACACGATGGAGAAACTGGAAGTTCTATCCATCTCTGTGAGTGTTTTTTCATATCTTCTATATACTCCGCTTCATCACCGCTCCAGATGCTAACTCCATGGTCAAAAGCGTCTATTAGCTCTTTCATGTTTTGCTTCATAAGTCCAAAGTCATAAACCATCTGACCATTATCTAAAAAGTTAGACTCAAAAAGAAGCTCAACTTTGTAAGAGTGTCCATGCAGAGAACTTCTACATTTTTGTGTTGAGCAACCTCTTACTATGTGAGCATTTTCAAACTTAAACATTTTTCTTATTATCATAGTTTAAACTCCTTTATTTGCATCCCAGATCCTTATATGAAGTCTATCTGAGAAGTTATAACCCTTTGCTTTGCAAAACTCCACAAGCATTGGAGTATTTGCCTCTACGGTTTTTTTATCACCGCCTAGTGGCATACAAAAAATATCAGCATTAGGTGCATGTGAAGTTATATCAAAGATCTCATCTTCTAAACCTAGATCTATAGACTCCGCATCTACACTAAATTTAAAAAAAGCATCTTTAGCATACGAGGCTATAGAGTTTATAACATCGTCTCTTACTCTTTTTTTATATGGCTCTTCTGAGTTTGAGAGCTTTACAGATAGAGCAAAAATACACTCTTTATATATCTCAAACCTCTCAAAGTCAACTGCAACAGTTCCATTTGTCTCAAAGCAGATCCTGTGACCTCTTGCGTGAAGTTCTTCTAAAAACTCCACAAAGATCTCATCATTTGCATACAAAAGTGGCTCTCCACCAGTGAGAACTATATCTACACTTTTTTGTGGAAGTTCATATAGATCTAGGACATTTAAAAGTTCTTGGGATCTTGTTATCTTGCTCCACATATGTGAAAAATGCTCTTTGTTTACCGCATAAACAGTGTCGCAACCTACAACTTCAACGCCATCAGGAGCGATCTCACTACAAGCAAAACCCTCACACTTTAAGTTACAAGTACCAAAGCGAAAAAAAAGCGATGGAGTCCCAGTATAACGCCCCTCACCTTGGATACTGTAAAAGTGTTCAACTAGGTATATCATCTATTTCCAATTTTAAAACTTATGTAATTTTTGAAACCCTCAAGAGATCCTGAATCAAGTTCAGGATGACGGGTTGTGGGAATTCATGATGACGAAGTAACGTCATTGAAGCCTCACACTTCCGTCATTGAGGGCTCACACTCCCGTCATTGCGGGCTTGACCCGCAATCTCATTAGGCTTCAAAGCCTCTCTCGTTCACCCACCAGTCTCATAAAAAGCTCTTGATGAGATTTCACCATCTTCTCCACCCCAGCGGTTTTTCTCTGGCTTAGTTCTTACTACTTCTCTTAAAACTTCCGCAGCTGCTTTTATATCTCCCGCTTTTATAGCCTTAGATATACTCATAGCTTCATCAAAGTAGAGACAGGGGATAAGATTTCCCTCAGCTGTTAATCTTATGCGGTTACACTGCTTACAGAAGTCGTCTCCATATGGCTCTATGATTCCAAACCTATAACCATCACTCATAGTATAGTAGTGAGATGGTGATGATCCATCAAAACCATCATCACTAAACTCATACTTAGATCTAAGTATTTCTAAAAGTTCGGCAGACTTTAAGCCCTCTATCTCTTTAGATGCAAAGGAGTTTTGCATATACTCTATAAACCTGATGCTAATCTTTCTCTCTTTACAATACTCCAAGACATCTATGATCTCATCAGCATTTAAACTCTTCATCGGCACCATATTAGCTTTTACTTTTAGCCCGACTTTTAGAGCCTCATCAACACCCTCAAGAACATTTTTGAGTACATCTTTTTGAGCTATCTTTTGAGCTATTTCTGGCTTAAGTGTGTCGATGCTAACATTTATACGTTTAAGTCCTGCATCTTTTAGTCTCTGTGCTGTACCTTTTAGCAAAAATGCATTTGTAGTCATCGCTAGATCTACCTTAGGTTCATAGTCATAGATCATCTTTATAAACTTATCTAGATCTTCTCTTAAAAGTGGTTCTCCGCCTGTTATACGGATCTTTTTTACACCTTCATCGATGGCTATCTTCATAAACAAAAACAGCTCTTCAAAGCTAAGCAAGTTCTCTTTTGGCACCCATGAAAAAGGTTTCTCTGGCATACAGTACTGACATCTAAAGTTACATCTCTCTGTTACAGAGACTCTTAAGTAGTCAACAACTCTGTCATAGCTATCTATTAGCATCTTTTTTACTTATTTAGTATATTTGTTTTTAGAGTTTTAAACTCTTCATCGCTTAGTATGCCTTTTTCTTTCATCTCATAAGCTTTCATGATCTCATCTGTTTTTGACATCGGTGCTGTTTGCATTGGTGTTTGTTTAGCCATTGGAACTTGTGTTGTTACAGGAACTACTACAGGTGCTACAACTTCCATAGATTCAGTTTTTTTAGGGTTTACAAACTCTGTTATGATGTTTTCTGGTGACTCTTCTGATGATCCTGCTAGTCCAGTTGAGGCTATCTCTGTTTTTGCTTCTGAGTTTTTAACTTTTACAAAATCAAAGGCACTTCCATCTTGGCTGTCAACTATTTTAAAATAGTAAGTCTCTCCTGCTTTTAAGTCAAGGTCAAGCACTACTTCTTGTATCTGAGCTTTTGTAGCTGAGAGTGTCATAGGCTGAGGCTTTAGATTAAAGACCATATATTCACCATCTCTTACTCTTTGCATAACTGGTTTATTATTTATACGAAGTGAGTATTCACCACGGTTTGAGCTCTCACTAGAGTCTAGTTTTACTTTTGCATATACATATACTAAAGCTGCATTTTCCAGTGGTTCTTGAAGTTTAAAAGCTGTTTTGTTTCCACATGCACTAAAGAGTAGTAAAGTGGCTGTTAGTAGGAGTGTTTTAACTATGTTCATATGATTTCTCTCTTAGTTTAAAGTAGAGAGATTATATCATAAAGTTTTTGATTGGGGGATTTATTTTGAAGAATTCCTACGCTTTAAAAGCGTAGGAAAGTTTTTAGTAGTTCGATTCTTTAAGCTAAGTGCTTATTAGAAGTTGTAACGACCCCAAACACGAAGTCTGTGGTCAGTGTCAGCAGCATTAATTCCATCTTTTTTATCCCATGAACGGTTGATGTATGCAGCGAAGTATTGAACACCTGCAGCTTTTACGCTATAGATTAGGTCAAACTCACCGTAATCATTTCCCTTATCAACGGCGCCTACACTGTAAGTGTTAAGATTTGAGTTTCCAGCTGAAGTAAAAGCATATTGAGCTGTAACTGTACCATAGTCACCAGTGTTGTAAGCAGCTTTAAGCATGAAAGTATCTGCATCTAAAGCGATAGCATCTTGGTTATATATCATTTGAGTATATAGTGGAGATTTGATACCTGTACCAAAGTTTTTAACAGCTATATTAGCTTTATTATCATCACCATCTACTGATGTAAATGCTACACATAGAGTAAGTGCATCAATTGGAGACATACCAATTTTACCACCAAATGCGTTTGTATCAGCTACAAGAGAAGAATCTGATGAAAGTTGACCACCTTGAAGTCCAAATTTAAGACCTAGTGGTAAATCTTTTCCGGCAACAGCTACATCAGCCCATAATGCATCAGCACCATCTAAAACTACAGTAGCTGGTAGACTAGTATTAGATATTTTAGCTACTCTATAGTAAGAAGCAGTAATTGTAGTCATTGGAATAGACTTGTTTTGAACAGTTGCCATATAAGCTGTTCCACCAACAGTTGTTGCACCATCAATATTAACTTTTGGAGTTAAATCACTAGTACTAGATAGATTCATACCTGTTCCACCTGAAACATAAGCACCAACTAAAGTAGTATCTGGAATATCAGTGTTTACCACTAAAACTGCATCAAAAGTGTTCTTGAAAACATTCCAACCCTCTGAGTAAGCAAAAGGAGAGAGTGATTTTGGAAGCTCTTGACGACCAATCTTAACTGTAGTATTACCTATCTTTTTAGCTATATAGATCTGAGTTAGAGCTAATTGACCAGTTGTGTCTTTTTTAGTACTTAAACCTAAATCTTGTTTAACATTAGAAACAAGATTCTTCTCTAAACCAGCTGTGCCTAAGTAAGAGATTTGTGAACCAAAAGTGAAGTTATTTTTAAGATCTGCATCAAGGTTTAGTTGAAGACCAACGTTAGCTTGTGAACTGTCTTGGTGAAATAGACTTGAACGATCTTTAAAGTCTCCAGCACCTGGAACACTTTCAGTTTTACCATTGTTATCACTTGTTTCATAGTAAAGAACCGCTTGACCAGTTGTTACGATATCGATACCTTTGTCAGCTGCCATTGCAGTTGTTGCGATTAGCGACGCTGCCGCTAAAGAAACCATTGTTTTTTTCATTCTAATTCTCCTGTTTTTTTTTAAAAGTTACCACTTTTAAGAAGTGATAGAAGAGTAACAGCAAGTGTTATTCCACTATCACTTCTCTCATGTGATACATTTTGAGACTACATATTGTACAAGGGTAATTTTTAAATTAAGTTTAAATCATAAGTTTTATTAGTTATTAGTTTACTTTTAGGCATATATAGCCGTTTTTTGGCACTTTTAACTAATTTTTTTGTTTAAAGTTTCATCTTTTTTGCTATAATTTGCCTTATGAGATTCAGAAAATTGAAAAAAAACCAAAAAAACACATCACAAAAACCTAAATATACCTACGCAAAGTATACAAGCAGGATAAAAGCATTTATAACAGATATGTTTATGATTTATGCTCCCATACTCTATATAAGTGCTTATGTCATAATGGATGGTAAAGATGACTTTCAAGCATCACAACTAGCTCCACTTTTAAGCACTGCTCTATATGGACTTATCTATGCACTTCTTATTAGTAGATTTGGACAAACCCCTGGGAAAAAAGCTTATGAGATGAAAGTGGTCGATAGCAGAAGCGGACAATACATAGGTTTTTTCAGAGCCCTTTTAAGATTTATCGCTTTTTTATTCACATCAGCGACATTTTTAGGACTTTTTCTACCTCTATACAGAAAAGACAAAAAAGCTTTGCATGATCTCTTAGTAAATACTCTTGTAGTTGTAGAGAAGAAGTAACATAAACTTTAAAAGCCTAATGAGATTGCGGGTCAAGCCCGCAATGACGGAAGTGTTGGGCTTCAATGACGGAAGTGTTGGGCTTCAATGACGCCACTCCGTCATCCTGAACTCCCGCAACCCGTCTTGAACTCCCGCAACCCGTCTTGAACTCCCGCACTCCGTCTTGAACTCCCGCACTCCGTCTTGAACTCCCGCACTCCGTCATCCTGAACTTGATTCAGGATCTCTTGAGGGTTTGAAAAGTACAAAAGGTTTTAAAGTACAAAAAGGTTTTAAAGCCTAATGAGATTGCGGGTCAAGCCCGCAATGACGGAAGTGTTGAGCCCGCAATGACGGAAGTATTGGGCTTCAGTGACGGAAGTGTGAGTTTAATTTATTTCAAATTTCTGTATTTTATAAACTATAAATATCAATAAAGCTAGCCCTGTTATGAGAGATAATACTAGTGGTATCATTACTTAATCTCCTTTAAACTTTTAATCTCTTTTAGTATTTTTGTAAAAAGCTTTGCAATACTAAAAGATATAATAATTATTAAAAATAGAACAATATACAACTTCCAATAAATTTCATTAAAATAATTTTTAAATATCCAAGCTATCAAAGATGTATCGATAACTATCAATGTTATAAAAATTGCTTTTAAAAAACCTATAAGTTCTTTTATCTCATCTATTTTTGCCATAAAACATTATACACTAATAAAGAAAAATATAAAATCAAGGTGGAGATGAAGCTAAATTGTTCTGCCTAAGGAGATCTACAACGAGAGAAATTTTAAAGCCTGATGAGATTGCGGGTCAAGCCCGCAATGACGGAAGTGTTGGGCTTCAATGACGCCACTCCGTCATCCTGAACTCCCGCACTCCGTCTTGAACTCCCGCACTCCGTCTTGAACTCCCGCAACCCGTCATCCTGAACTTGATTCAGGATCTCTTGAGGGTTTTTCTGACTCCCATGCTCTGCGTGGGAGTCTATATGTGTACTTGCAACTTAGATATATATGAGTTCCCACGCAGAGCATGGGAACTAGTGAAGAGTGTAGCCCGCAATGACGGGAGTGTGAGTTCGCAATGACATGGTTGTCATTGCGTGGAGGTTTTAACTTAGTGTAAGTCTCTCCAAACTTGTTTTTTCCATAGGAATGCAAAAATAGCAAATATAACTATGTATATCATTACCATTTTACCTATCTCTTCTCTTTCGTGACGCTTAGTATCACCTGAGTCTTTCATATACTCTAAAACTTTATCAGCAGCATCAGCAGTTACACCAACACGAGGCATAGCAGTCCCAGCTAAGTGATTTTGAGGATTTTCTATAAAAGTTCTTAAAAAGTCTTCACTACGAGAACGAATATATATACTCAAATCTGGAGGTAGTTTACCCATATACTTAGTAAGTGACTCTTCATACTCCATAACTTTTATATCAAACGCTAGTGAGTCTTTTTCATGTTTAAATGATGGTTTTGTACCTATCTGAGTCCAGTTTTCATAACCAACTGCGTGACATCTACCACAAGCATTTTCAAATGCCATAGCAGGAGTTACTTCATCTGGTGAAACAGCTAGATCTTGTAAGTAAGCTACCATATCAGCTACTTCTTGATCTATGTCTCCGCCCATTCCATAAAACGGAACCATCGGGTGCATCTCACCTTTTGACTCATCAAACTTATGTTCAACTTTTAGTGCGTGTGCTGGGTTTTTGATAAGCTCCGCTAAGAACTTAGCATCGTAAACAGCACCAGCTTCACTTAAGTCTGGTGGATTTACACCATAACTTTGAGCTGCCATTACTGGATCCATAGGAGCTGGCATACCAGCTTTTTCCATAGAGTGACAACCAACACAACCTGCATTTATTATCAACTCTTGACCATTTGCAACATTACCTGTCTTTGTAAGAGCGGGTAAGTCGTTGTACTGAAAGTTTTCACTATCTACATGCTTGTGCATTACACCATGAGCAAAAGGCTCAACTAGGTAGTAAGTTACAAGCGAAAAGAAGATGACGACTATTAAAATTATTGGTTCTTTATTTTTCATATCTTTATCCTTATACCTTTTTTTCCCTAGATGTTATAAATGGAAGTGCTAACCACTGTACAACAAACAATATAGCCGCAACAAGTCCAATAGTACTAAATATACCTTCTGGAGGTAGTTTACCCATGGCAGTCAGAACTATCATGTTTGAGAGCATCAACCAAAACCAAACTTTAAACATTGTTCCACGACGATTTGCTGGACATGTGTTTGGACTTCTATCTAGAAATGGTAAGAACACAAAGATAACTTGAGCAAAACCAAATAGTACAAGACCTAAGTCAATGTTAAACGGACGAAGAATTTCATACGACCACAAGAAATACCACTCTGGGTAGATATGTGCAGGTGTTTTAAGTCCATCTGCTGGATCAAAGTTTACGGGGTCAAGTGCGAAACTATAGTTCCAAAATACTAGGTAAAAGAAGAAGATTAAGAAAATTCCAACAACCATCATATCTTTAGACATAAAGTCATTTGCAAATCTCATAACTTTACTTTCAGCTTTGTTTCCATCAAGATATTTTTTTGACTCAACATCAAAATCTATCTCTTCTCCATCTTGATTGTTTACATGCGGGATACGAAGTGCTGCAAAGTGAAGACCGATAAGTCCTACAATAGCAAGTGGTAAAAGAAGTACATGTAACATAAAGAAACGACCCAAAAATGCTTGTGCAGGAACATAGTCTCCACGAATCCACTCAACAAGTCCATCTGCATGAAGTGAACCACCAGCAAACAGGTTAGTAATAACCATACCAGCCCAGTAACTCATTTGTCCCCATGGTAACATATACCCTGAAAATGCTTCAGCTGAAAAAGCGACAAAAAGAAGCATACCAGATATCCAAATCATTTCACGACCCTTCTTATAAGAACCGTAATAGATACCAGTAAACATATGAATGTAGATAACTAAAAAGACAACAGATGCAGCTACACCGTGAACATGTCTCCATAACCAACCAAAGTCAACTTCTCTCATTATCGTATAGTTTACACTATAAAATGCCTCATCAACAGTTGGTACATAGTACATAAGTAAAAATATACCTGAAACCAATAGTAGTACAAATGTAACTACTAAAACCATCCCCATTGCCCATAGAAAGTTAATGTTTTTCGGAATCCAATATTCCGACATCATCACCTTTTCTACCGTCTCAACTGCTAATCTTTGGTTTAACCAATCTTTAACACCAGTTGCCTTCGTAAAATGTGCCATTTATTTTCCCCCTAATTTATAGCGTAACGCCATTATCTTTCATCGATTGCCACTCAGGACCTACTTCACCTAAAATCAGATTTGTACCATCAATTTTAAACGGAGGAATATCAAAACCTCGTGGAGGTGGTACTTTTGTAACTAAACCAGATGCATCAAACATACCACCATGACAAGCACATAAAAAATCGTTTTCTGCTGGTCTAAATGCTGGAATACAGCCAAGATGTGTACAAAGTCCGATAGCAACCATAAAGTTGTCATCTCCGATTTTGATATTTCTTGCTTCTGCGGCTGGATTTCCCTTTTCATTCTCCATAACTTCTGCTGACTTTTTCAAAACGAAGATAGGCTTGCCTCTCCATTT
Organism: Sulfurimonas sp.; assembly: GCF_023228785.1. Classification (GTDB taxonomy): domain Bacteria; phylum Campylobacterota; class Campylobacteria; order Campylobacterales; family Sulfurimonadaceae; genus Sulfurimonas. The sequence goes on along the minus strand of NZ_JALOAN010000011.1, from coordinate 1,536 downwards.
TTCAGTTACCATAACACCCTCTTGATATGTTGTCATATCTAGAGTTGTAAATCCTGCTGCTTTTACACTTGGGAGTGGATCCCACGATTTCTTCATCGCGACTAATGAACCCACAGCACCAACTGCTGCAACAGCACCAAACGCTTTACCCATAAAACCTCTACGGCTATTATTTTCCATATTTGCTACTTTAGTGTGAATTTTAACTCTGATTATACACTAAATTAGTTTTAATTATTTATAAATTTAAGCTAACTTTTATAAAATCAATCAATTTTTCATTTTTATGTTCCACTTTGTAATACTCGTGTATTTCATGGGCTTTCAATATTGTCAAGAGCTGACTATTTTGGTAGTTTTGCACTATAGGGATGTTCATTTTCTTAAAAATTTCTAAAAAATTATCGGGATAATCTCTTCTTTGAATAAAGATAGGTTTTCCTCCAGATGCTAGGTTTTCTAAAACTGCTTGATGTGATGAACTGATAAGAATTTTTGACTTTTGGATGACATCATCATATTTTTCAAATTCATAATGTCTCTTAAATTTCTCTTTTAACATATCTTCATAATCAAAAAAATAGTAAAAACCTAAAAGTAAATCAGCATCTATTTCATCTAAAAGTGAAAGATTTTTTTCTAATTGTTTGTCATAATCATCATCACCGAAGAAAAAAGATATATCTATAGTTTTTTCTTTTTCTTGGAAGTATTTTTTATCAATGACTAAAGTATTTAAAATTTCATCCCCTTCTAAATAAGGCGATATCAAAAATTCTCCATCTTCTTTTTTGTCATTTTTCTCATCGCTTATTCGAATAAAGCCTGAGAAGTAGTTTCTCATATCTTGGAGCATTATAGGGTTAGCTTCTGCAGAGTCAAAGATAAGGTTGTCACCATGATTTGCGATCTGAGGAATATTTCTAACAACATCAACTCCCACACTCTTATCTACTCCAAACTCAGAAGCGATCTGAGCGATACGATAATCAGAACATAAAAGTGTAATATCAACATCTTTTAAAAGTCGAATGATTGTACAAGCTCTTCTAAATCTGTCTAAGCCAATACGATGGCCTGTATGAACATAGTAGTAAGTTTTAGGGTTTAACATATTTTTCCTTCTTTTTGGTGTTAGTGCTTTTTCCGTCATTGAAGCCCAACATTTCCGTCATTGCGGGCTTCCCTCTACGTCATTGAAGTCCAACATTTCCGTCATTGGAAGCTCAACATTTCCGTCATTGCGGGCTTGACCCGCAATCTCATCAGGGCTTTAAAGCCTTTTGTACTTTTCAAACCCTCAAGAGATCCTGAATCAAGTTCAGGATGACGGGTTGTGGAGTTCAGGATGACGAAGTCGCGTCATTGCGGGCTTGACCCGCAATCTCATCAGGCTTTAAAGCCTTTTATACTTTTCAAACCCTCAAGAGATCCTGAATCAAGTTCAGGATGACGGGTTGTGGAGTTCAGGATGACGAAGTCGCGTCATTGCGGGCTTGACCCGCAATCTCATCAGGCTTTAAAGCCTTTTATACT
>NZ_JALOAN010000046.1 GCF_023228785.1 Sulfurimonas sp. | reverse complement strand
CCACAATCGATTGCCGCTTGTTTTACAGAGTTACGAGCTTGTTTTTTTGTACCAACAAAAAGTACAGTTTTACCCTCTGCTGCTGCGTCCATAACGATTGTATATGTGTTACGGAAATAACGAAGAGTCTTTTGTAAGTCAATAATATAGATATTTTTACGAACACCAAAGATGTATTTTTTCATTTTCGGGTTCCAACGACGAGTTTGGTGTCCAAAGTGTACACCACATTCCAATAGGTCTTTCATAGTTACCATTAGGTATCCTTAAATAGGCTCATTTTGGCCTTAGTTTATAGTTAGTTAGCTTTGAGAGTATCGAACAAGCATCTCTTAAAAAAGAGAGTTGCACTAACTTTTTGACACTTTCTGTTAATATTTTCTTGTACGAAAAAGAAAAATCCGCGAATTATACTGAAGTTTATTTTAAAAATAGCTTTTTCTTAAAGCTTTTGCAGGCTCTGTAGCTCTTCTTTTACTTTTGCAACATGATCTTTTACTCTAACTTTTTCAAACACAGTTTTTACAATACCCTCTGGATCTATTATAAAAGTAGTTCGAACTATGCCCATGTACTCTTTACCAAAGTTTTTCTTTTGTTGCCAAACTCCATATTCTTGCATCATAGTAGTCTCTTCATCGCTTAGTAGCGTAATGCCAAGATCTTTTTTCTCTATAAAGTTACGGTGTTTTTGAGTAGAGTCTGCACTAACCCCTATGATGATTGCATCTAATTCACTAAAGTCAGGTGCTGCCTCGGTAAACTCACAAGCCTCAGTTGTACATCCTGGAGTGTTGTCTTTTGGATAAAAGTATAAAACTATCCACTTTCCTTTAAGATCTCGTAAACAGATCTCAATATCATCTTGATTTGGTAAGCAAAACTCTGGTGCTTTGTCGTTAATCTTTAACATTCTTTTTTTTCCTTTAATTTATTTCATAAATTTAAGGGAACCTTTTCCCTATTATTTGTCACGCCAAAGGAACAAGTCCCTTTGACTACGCTAACGCTTGGTTTCCCTCGGCGGAAAGCCCTCGGCACTAGTGCCTCTTAAACTGATATTACAAATATTTTAAAACTTCTATTATATCCCGGAACCCCGAACTTGTTCGGGGCTTTAGGCTTTAAAGTTCGAGGTTCCATGCGAGTTTGCAAGTTTTGAAAAAGTCCCACTGCTCTTCTTCTTACAACTAACTACTTACTACCAACCACTTAATACACAAACATCAAAAAGTAGACCCAGATCCCTGTTAGTGAAGTTAGAACAACTCCGCTAAATGTTATAATCCCTATCTTTTTATGTTTGTTTTGTCTGAGTAGTTTTTTAGCCATAAATATAGCCATACCCCAAATGATTATAGTAATAATAGAAACTGCTATGTGAAATATTAAGACTATAAAAGCGTAATTATAAGAAACTGAACTTTTTTGCATAAATGCATCAAATCCTCCCATCATCCTAACACCTGTCTCAAAATATCCTAAAACTATTACAGAAAATGCAAATATAAATATCTGTACATAAGAGTGAAGTTTGTATCTTTTAACTCTAGCCAAGAAGATTGCACTTGCTACTAAAAGTGGTAACAACGCTACTATTAGCGTGACAACGTCCATAAAAAAAGGTGCTCTTGTTCCTAAAAATCCTGTTTGAAACATATATTCTAAATTGCTCAATTTTTAACTCCTTTTTGATAATAAATATACAATGAACCTAGTATAACTAAGACAACTAAAACCGCAATTGTAATCTGCTTTAAGTAAATGCTTAGTAGCTCTTGATTTTCGCCTATAAAATATCCAAGCATTGTAAGTATCAGAGCCCAGATCCCAGCTCCTAGTGCTGTATAGATTGAAAAAGTAACTAAATTCATACGAGCTAAACCCGCTGGGATGGATATAAGTTGTCTTATGCCAGGGATAAGCCTTCCTGTAAAAGTAGAGATATGTCCATGCTTATAAAAGAAGTTATCCATCTTATCTAGGGCGCTCTCTTTAATAAAAAAATACTTTCCATATCTTTTTAAAAACTTCCTGCCCAAACTAAGAGCAAGATAGTAGTTTATAAAGGCTCCAAGCATCGAACCACCCAAACCGCTAAACATTATCATAGATATACTCATCTGCCCTTGTGATGCCAAATATCCTGCAGGAACAAGGATGATCTCACTAGGAAAAGGTATAAAAGAACTCTCAACTGCCATCAAAAAAAAGATGCCAAGATATCCCCAATCAAATATAAGATCTACTAGATCTTGCGCTAACTCTTTTATCACCTTAAAGCCTCTTTTATATCTTTTATCATCAGATCTGCAACTCCATCTATTGAACACTCCATAAGCTTTTTACTTTTTTGCGCAAGTTCCTCATCCAAGATATTAAGAAGTTTTTCTCTTAAACCATCTCCCTCTCTTTGACACCAACCAAGCTCATTTTTGACTATAAAACTAGCGTTATGATATTGATGATCTGATGCCGCATGAGGGTATGGAACGAAAAGAGCGGGAAGCCCGTTTGCACTTAGTTCCCAAAGCGTACTAGCACCTGCGCGACTAACTGCTAGATCTGCTCTTGCTATGAGCTTGTCTAGATCTTTTGTAAAACCATAAAGCTCAACTTCTATACCTAAGATCTCATACTCTTTTTTTACTCTTTCATAGTCACTCTCTCCAGCTTGATGAATGATTTTTATACCCCTACCTTCTAGTTCCTTTGCCACACTCAAGGCTAAATCATTTATAGCTTTTGCACCGTGAGAACCACCTAAAAATATAATAGACTTTAAACTCTCTCTTACTCTTTGGCTCTTAAAAAAAACATCTTTTACAGGATAACCTTTTATAGGCGAATCTTTATCATAAGCTGAGATAAATCTCTTTGCATAAGGCTTTAAAAGAGAGTTTAGTCTCCCTCTGATTGCATTTTGTTCATGCATAAAAAGAGGGATTCTAAGACTAAGCGTTGCAAAAGATGCAGCAGCGGCTGAAAAACCGCCTACACTATAAGTAGCATCAATCTTATGTTTTTTAAGTATCTCTCTTGAAGCTAAAAATGCACGAAAAATATTCCATAGTGCTTTTACTTTAGCAAAGCCTTTTTGATTTACCACACCGCTAGTTTTTAAAAAATAGACATGAGAAAAATTACTAGCTCCCTCAAAATACTTTCTATCTTGTCCATTTGTAGAGCCTATAAAAATCACTTCATAACCATTTTCTAGTGCTTTATGTGCGAGTGCATCTGCTATCATAAGATGTCCGCCTGTTCCTCCGCCTGTTATACATAACTTCATAGTTCTCCTCTTCACATCTTTGCTTTTTTAGATGCCATAAGCACCATTCCAACCGCCATTGAAGCAGCTATAATGGCTGAGCCTCCATAACTTAAAAAAGGAACTGAGATGCCTTTTATAGGAGTTATTCCACTTATGCCATAGGCGTTTATCAAAAATGCAAATGACAAAAGTAAGCCAACCCCAAGTGAGAAAAGATATGCGCATCTATCTTTTGAACGATTTGCAATTTTGAAGATTCTTTGTAGTATCCACATAAAAAGTATAACAACAACTAAAACACCTACAAAACCAAACTCTTCTGCAAGTCCTGCTAAGACAAAGTCTGTGTGAACCTCACTTAAAAAACCAAGTTTAAAAGTTCCATTTGCAAGACCTGTTCCAAAGATCCCGCCATTATTTATAGCATTTAGGGAGTGTCCTATCTGATAGGGTTCTATCTCAGTAGGAACTCTTAACTTTTGCGCAATAGCAGCTGGAAAAAGCTCTAATACACTGTTTTGTGCTAATGCCCACCATGATTTTATCCTGCTGATTCTATGTTCTGCTGTCATTATAAAAAATATAAAAAAGAGTATAGATATTGAAAGAAGAGTGAAGAAAAATCTAAAACTACTTCCCGCAAACATCAGCATAAAAAGAAGAGTCATCCCAAGAACTACAACTTGCCCTAAGTCGTTTTGGATAAAAGCTATCATAAACATAGCTCCAACGAAGACCAAGGCGTAAGGTATAAAGCGTTTAAACTCGGCACCAATTCCCATGCCATCGTGATGACCTAGTTTTCTTGAAAAACTCCATGCTAAAAAGTAGACAAAACCAACTTTGAAAAACTCTACAGGAGCAAGTGAAAATCCAAAAAGCTTTATCCATCTCTTTGCCCCACCAACTTCTGAGACTAAATACTCTGGTAAAAATGGCATCGCTATCATCATAATCATAGATCCAAAGAAGAGAGTCAACCCTACTCTTTTTAACCATTTATCTGGATCTAGTTGTGCAAGTAACCAGATAATGACAATAGCAAGAAAGCCAAAAATAGCTTGTCTTAGAGCAAAATGAAACTCATTTACTCCAAAAAGTAGAGTTGTGTATGCTGAGAGTGAATAAGTAAGAATAACACTTATTAAAATCATCAAAGAGACTAATGTAAAGAGTTTTCTATCTGCCATTATTTGATTTTATTTATCTTTAGGACAAACTCTACTTCTGCTTTTGAGATATGAAGCTCTTTTGAGATGGTCTCTAGTGAGACACCTTGCTTGAAGAGTGAGATGATTTTTTCATCATCATTGCCATGAACTGAGGTAGGAATAGAGATCTGTTTTACTCCACTTTGTATAGTCGCAATTCTAAGATTTAACTGCTCATCCATAACAACTATAGTCTCTTCAACTCTTTTAAGCCCCAAAGACAGTGGCTTTACTAGATCATATGTAGTTCTCTCAACTTCTGCGTAAATATCTTCATCGCTCATGCGAGTGTTGTGAGCTTTTATATCTTTTTTAGTACTCTCTAGCTCTTTTTTTAAGTAAAAAATCTCTCTATTTAGATCTTCTACTACTGATGCTACTGAGCGGATATTTTTATGTGATTCTGAGTCTTTTGAAATTATAAAATATATAAGATACAAAATCATAGCAGCCATCGCAACTACGATATACTCTATATTTAGAAGTTCAAGATACTTCATTTAGCTTTAGCCTCGCGGATTAAAACTCTCTCTCTAGCTGTCAAATATGCTCCCCACTCTTTTTCATCTCTCTCATGTATCTTTGTAATCTCAGCAAGTGATGCATCTACAGCTTTAAAAAAAATCGCTACATCTCTTTTTGGATGAACTGGCATCTCTATTCGCCCATAGTATTCTACTCCACTCTCAAATAGATCTGAACTTATTTTAAAATGCTCAAAACCGATAGACTCTATATCTATTTCGTGCTTTAGATGCACCCTTTTTGGCTTTTCATTTTTCAAAAACATCTCTAAGGCATCTATCTTTCTATGAAGTTCTACCACTAAGTTGAGCAAAACTGGATCACTCTCAGCAGTCTCACCTCTTCCTTTTGCAAGTTTAAGCCATTGGCTTATCGGATCATCATCACTCTCACTTAGTTGAGAAAATTCTTTGTTAAACCCCTCTTCATTAACACTAACTTCATCAAAAGTCATACTGATATGAGAGGGAACTAAACGAACATTCATGATGCGACCTTATCTAAGATGATAAAAATTAAAAACATAACTCCCAAATAACCATTTACTGTAAAAAAAGCACGATCTATCTGAGTAAAATCTCTTCTTACTATCTTATGCTCATATCCTAGCATAATAGCACTAAGTATAACTGCCGCGTAAGCAAAAAGCCCAAGTCCTGCTATCCAAACAAACAGAGCCCAAAAAACGACACTTAACATATGAAAGAAAAATGAAAGAAAAAGAGTAGCATCAGCTCCAAATCTTGAAGGAATGGAATAGAGTGAATGTTCTCTATCAAACTCTATATCTTGCAATGAGTAGAGTAGATCAAATCCAGCCACCCAAAAGATAACCCCAAGACTAAGAATTACCGACCAAGGTGGAATATTTGCTTCAACTGCAACAACTCCAGCAATCGGAGCTAAACCCAAAGAGATCCCAAGAACAATGTGTGCAAGAGAGGAAAATCTTTTAAAGTAAGAGTAAGATCCCAAAACAAACAAGATAGGAAGACTAAGCTTAAATGCCAGATCATTTATCATATATGCAACTGCTACGAAAACTAAAGCATTTACAACTACAAATATCATAATGCTTGTGCTATCGAGTCTACCATCTACATTTGGACGTGACTCTGTTCTAGGATTTGTGGCATCTATATCACGATCAGCATATCTGTTTAAACCCATAGCGAAGTTTCTAGCACTAATAGCAGCTAAAACTCCCATCAAAAGTAACCAAAAGCCAAACCACCCATCAGCAGCGACTATCATAGCTATAAATATAAATGGCAGAGAAAATATAGAGTGTTCAAACATTACAAGTTCATTAAAGTCTTTTATCTTGTTGATATATTTTTGCAAGTTTTTGCCTTGAGAGATTTTTGAGTTTATTTTACCCAAAGTTGATTTAAAATGATATAATTTTGCCATGAACACTCCCATAAAACAACTCTCAATCATAGGACCAACTGCTTCTGGAAAAAGTGATTTAGCCATCAAGGTTGCGCAAAAGATCGACGCTTATATCCTCTCCATAGACTCTCTTAGCATCTACAAAGAGATCGATATTGTCTCTGCAAAACCATCAAAAGATGAACTACAAAGCATCAAACATTTTGGTATAGATGAGCTCTATCCTGATGAGTACTTTAGCGTTGAGATTTTTATAAATCTTTATAAGCAAGTAAAAGATTTATGCCAAAATGAAGGTAAAAACCTTATTATCGTAGGAGGAACTTCTTTTTATCTTATGTCACTTCTTAGCGGACTCTCTGCTCTTCCAAACATAGATGCAAAAACAAGCTCAAATGTAAAAAATGAGTTAGAAGAGTTAACTGAGTGTTATGATCTGCTCTATAGCGCTGATTATGAATATATGAAAAACATAAGTCCAAATGACTCATATAGAATAGAGAAAGCTCTACTAATTTATAGAGCATCTGGACTTGCTCCAAGTGAGTATTTTAGAGCAAATCCTCCAAAACCAATCATAGAAAATCTTGATATTTATAACATATATATAGAGAGAAATACTTTACGAGAGCGCATAAAAAAAAGAACTAACAAGATGCTTGATTCTGGGCTTATAGATGAGATCTGTTATTTGGAGCAAAAGTACACAAGATCGCCCCACTCCATGAACGCAATAGGTATAGTTGAAGTTTTGGACTATCTTGATGGTAAGATTACAAAAGAGAAGATGAGTGAACTTATCTCAACACACACCTCCCAACTAGCAAAAAGACAACAGACTTTTAATCGTACACAGTTTGAAAATGTAAGATCTGCAAAACTAAATGAACTAGAGGATCTACTATTATGAGACTATTTATTATTTTACTTCTAAGCATAAGTATATATGCTCAAGACTCACTTTACTTTTTTCCACAGGATGCTAAAATTGCTAAAGATGACATTGAAAAGCTCATAAAATCTTCTAAACATAGTATCGATATAGCTATGTACAATTTTGGAGATAAAAAACTAGCAACACTCTTAGATAAAGCTCAAAAAAGAGGTGTTAGTGTAAAGATATTTTATGATAAAAAAGATGTTGATTTTAAAAATATCGATGCAAAAACACTAAAGAGAAAGCTTCACACAAAGATAGCTATCTTTGATAAAAAAATAGTTGTCTTTGGAAGTCCAAACTGGACTAAAAAGAGTTTTAAAGATAACTACGAAGTTCTCTACATAACAGACGATAAAAAACTTCTTGCTATGTTTAATAAGTTTTTTCAAACCCTAGATTAGTTTTTTTTTGTAAATAAACTACAAGCCTCAAAGCCTTGATGAGATTGCGGGTCAAGCCCGCAATGACGAAAAGTGAAGCACGCAATGGAGAAATTAGCATCACCCTAAACTCTCCAACTCCGCCACCCTGAACACCAACTCCATCACACTGAACTCTCCAACTCCATCATCCTGAACACCAACTCGTCACCCTGAACTCTCCAACTCCGTCACCCTGAACTTGATTCAGGGTCTAACTTGATATACATTCAAGACCTTTACAGTCTCAAACTATATTTAAAAGTGAGGCTTTAGCCTCGCATGAGGAGCTTAAAACTACTTAGATCCTTTAGCCGTTTGGGCTAACTTTGCCCATGCCGAATTCTTATCTGCTTCTATGGAGTCTTCATAGGCTCTTTGTGCGTCTTCACCTCTCCACAGTTTCTCATATGTAGTTCCTAATAGATATTTTTGTCTAGATCTATCGGCGTTTGAGATTTTTACATCATCCAAAGACTTTATAATCTCTAATGCTCTATTTAATTCCTCTTTATTTATATAGGCTTGATAGAGTGTAAACTCAACAAAAGGACTTTGTGCGTAAGAGCTTGATGCTTCTTGTATCTTCATAACTTCTTTTGCATACTTTATGACTAAGTTATCATCATTTCTTTGACTGCCTATTGCCATAACAGAGACATATCTCTCTATGTCAATATAACTATCTCCATAAACCCTCTCTATCTCTACAATAGTTTCTATCATCTTATTGGTGTCTTCAAGTCTTTGGTACGTGTCAAACAAAATTCTATAAACATCTTTGTACTCGGAGTCTTTGTCTTGCTCTATAAGTATTACTAAATCTTTTGATGCCTTTAGTACATCACTATAGTTTCCTGTTGCAAAATCAACTTTTATATAACGATAAATCCACTTCTTTCTAACTTCTAAATCTTTTGATTTTAAGTTTTTTAAAGCTGTGTTTTTTGCAAGTAAAAAGTCAGCCCCTTTCATAGCACACTCATAGATCCCATCATCCCAACTATCTGAGAGTTTTATAGAATACTCGGTTGCTATATGTAAAACACTATGACACTCTTTTGCTTTTAACGCCTCTTCCATAGCTCCTATTGCTGCATCGTTTATAATAGTTTGAGTATCTACATAACTGACTGGATCTAGCTCTAATAATTTCTCTTTAGTTGCAAGAACTTCTTTATACATTGAGTTTTCTAACATCAACTTTGCTTTTTCATATATAGCTCTTTTACCTATACTATCATCTCTATAAGTCTCTTCAAGCTTATCGTAGTCGGTTAGTTTTGTAGAAACATTTGTATCACTTACATCAAAAAATAGTGAATCTTTTGCAACTTGAACTTCAGGCTCAAAAACTCCATCAGGAAATATTTCAAAGTACTTGTTAAGAGCTAGAAGTGCTTCTTGTTTTTTAGGAGTTTTTGCTAGCCATACACCGACATCTTTAACTAAAGATTCATACTCAATATATTCTGCATTTATCTCATCTAAAAGTGCTTGTGCTATAGCTGCCGCTGTTTGGTACTCTTCTTTTTCAAAAAGAGAATCCATTATTCTTAAAGATTCTTCATATTTTGTAACAAAGAAGCTAGGTTTAGCATTTACTATCTTCATAGCATACTCACTCGCACTCTTATGTCTCTCTCTAGAGATATTGTGTTGTGCAAGTTTAAAAGCTGCCGTTGCAGCTATATCTATATCATTTGTCTCATTAAGAGCTTTTTCATAAAAAGCTAGAGCTCTTGAGGCTGCACCAGATTCTTCTAGCATCTCAGCCTTATATATATAACCCCATTTTGCAAAAGGTGACTCTTCGTGCTCACTAAATAACCTATCAAAAAAGTAATCAGCTTGAGTAGAGACACCCTCTTTTGAGTAAGCCTTAGCAATAAGAGATAAAACCTCAGCCACGTTATCATCTGATGAATACTCTCTTAAATAGATCTTTGATAAGGCTATAACCTCATCATTATTACCATCAAGTTTAGCATTTACTTTTATCTTATAATAGAGGAGTTCAGCCTTAAAAAGTGAAGAAGGATACTTAAGCATAACTTCATTTATAAGTTCTAAAGAGCTTTCATAATCTTTATTTGCATATAGGTTTTTTATCTTTAAATATTCACTAACATCATTAACTTCTTTGATATGAACAGGTTTACCTTCCATATCAAGACTTCCTACATATGGAAGTTTGTTTTTATCTAAGAAAAATGGAAAGTTTATCGCCACATCTGTTTTATCTTGATTTTTTAAAAATGGCATCTCTTTTATATAACCAATTATCATCCAGTGAGAAGAAAGTTCTGCGTTGGCATCAAAAATAGTATCGTCTTGGCTTAAATTAAAAACAACTGGGTAGAGTTTCATCTTTTTATAAGGCGTTATGATTAGAAAAAATGTTTTTTTCTTTATCTGGGATTCTATTTTGAAGAAATCATTTTGGATTGGCTTTAGATCTTTTGATGGAGCTTTTGAAAATGCGCAAACTATCTGAGTGACTTCTTTAAAATCATCCTTCATCTCTTGACATAAAAATCTATCTTTGTCTTTGATATGAAGTGTTGAGTAGTCATTAAAATTTGCTCTTGCACCTTGAAGAGAGACATCAAGTGCAAAAAGATTAATAGAGAAAAAGGCTAAAAGCATCCACTTTAACAAATCTTCTTCCTTTGCTTGTTAATAAATAATCTATCCTAAAGCAAAGATTTTGTACTCTCGAAAACCTTGTTTTTCGTAGCTTCAGGGGGTTGCAAGGGACAGAATATCCCTGCCAGTAAAACGGACGAGTTCGTTTTACTGTATAAGTTAATATCCGCTTTTAAATACTAGAGCAGTGATAAACTCTAAAACAGGATTTATAGCAACAAAAGCAAAAATAGTTCCCACTGCTGCAAAACCGATAATAGTTCTTAGTGGATGTGTTGCATTTGATACAAAGACATGTCCATCTTTGTTAATAACTGGATCTCTCATAAACATAAATACTATTAGTTTTAAGTAGTAATACCCAGCTATGGCAGAGTTTAGTGCCATAATAAGTGCTAAGACTGTATAACCACCAGATACCGCTGAAGATATCATATAGAGTTTACCCCAAAATAGTGCAAATGGAGGAAGACCCGCAAGGCTTAGCATAAAAAGCCCCATAATAGTTGCCGCAACTGGTGCAGTTTGAACCATTCCCGCAAATTTACTATAACTATGATCTGAACTTTGGTGTAGTGGTAGATGTTTTTGTCGAGAGATCCAAAGCATACTAAACGCACCTAGATTTGTAAAACTAAATAGTATCCAGTACAAAAATAGAGCACTGTTTGACTGAGTAGTTCCTATAAGAACCGCAGCCATTACAAAACCAGCGTGAGAAATAGAGCTATACGCTAGCATTCTCTTTACATCATTTTGTACTAGTGCCCAGATATTTGCAGCAGTCATTGTAACAACTACTACAATGTAGAGAATTATCTCTAACCATACTACACCACTATGAATCAAAAATTCAAACATTCTCATAGCCACTATAAATACCGCTATTTTAGGAACGATAGACATAAACCCAGCTAATGCTGCAGATGAGCCTTCATAAACATCAGGTGCCCATGTATGAAATGGTACTAAAGAGAGTTTAAATCCAAGAGCCGCTAAGATAAAAGTAACGCCAACAAGAACAAAGCCCATATCTGCAAACCCATTTTCTGTAAGAACTGTAGCTATTTGGTTAATCTCTATAGATCCAGTTAGTGCATAAAATACCATTGAACCAAAGCTAAAGAAACCAGCTGCTAGTGCACCCATAGTAAAGTACTTAACTGCTGCTTCAAAAGACTTGTCACGGTTGTGCATAGCGATCATAGTATATAAAGCTAACGATGCAGTCTCTAGTCCTACAAAGATAAGAATTAGATTGTCGGTGGCAACCATAAACTGAAAACCACCAAGCATAAACAAGAAGAGTGCAAAAAACTCAGAGTAAGAAAACTCATGAAATCTCTTGTGTGTTAGTGCTAATGGAATAAAGAGCAGTGACGCAACAACGATGATGAGCTGTGCTAAAATCGCAAGTCCATCTATGAGCATTACATCAAAGACACCCATAATAGTGCCACTCTCACTAAATATTCCTGCTGTTTGTGAAATTGCACCAAGATCCATTAGTAAGAAAATGATACTTATCATTACATAAAGAGTTTTGTCTAAATCACTCTTGATAATATCTATAATCAAGATTAGTAAAGCACCAATTATAGGAATTAACATTGGTGCGAGAGTCATTAAGTTTAGTGACTCTAATGATACATTTACTGGCTCTAACATTAGTTTGCCTCCTTAACTCTAGAATCTCTATCAGCGAGGTTAGGGATTCTCTTTTTAGCTTCTTCTGTTATAGCTTTATCGTGCATCAACTGAACAACTGATTCAACTGAGTTGCTGATTGGCTCTAAAAGAGGCTTAGGATAAACACCCAACCAAACAGTGATGATAACAAGAGGAATAAGAGCAGTAAGTTCTCTTTTGTTTACATCTGGCAGATTTCTATTCTCTTCATTTGTAACTTCACCAAAAAACATCTTTTTATAAGCTGCTAACATATAGATAGCGCCAACTATAATAGCTATTCCAGCTAGAAGAGTTAAGATGTGTGATTGTTGATAGAAACCTAAAAGACTTAAAAACTCTCCAACAAAGTTTATAGTAAGTGGAAGACCCACAGATGCCATAAGCATAATTCCAAAGATTGTTGCATATCTTGGCATTACAGATGCAAGCCCGCCAAACTCAGCCATCATCTTAGTGTGTCTTCTATCATATATAACACCAACGAGCAAGAAGAGTGCTCCTGAGACTACACCGTGAGCTATCATCAAAAAGATAGATCCAGTAATACCCTCAACATTTAGTGCAAAAGTTCCTAGTATGATAACACCCATATGTGAAATGGAAGAGTAAGCTACAACTTGCTTGATATCCTCTTGAGCATAAGCCACCATAGCTGTATAAATAATCATAATAATCGCAATAATCGCTATAGGAAACATAAAAAATACAGATGCATCAGGAAACATAGGAAGCGATAGACGAATAAACGCATATGTGCCCATCTTTAGTAAAATTGCCGCTAGTATCACAGAACCAATAGTTGGCGCTTGACCGTGAGCATATGGTAACCATGTATGAAATGGAAACATTGGAACTTTGATGGCAAAACCAATAAAGAATGCTCCAAATAACCATAGTTGAAATGTCTCAGGAAGTATAAGTCTGTACCACTCTAAAAATGCAAAGCTCCAAGTGCCTGTTGCTTGATAGTAAAAATACGCCATAAAAAGCATACCAACTAGCATGATAAGTGAACCTGTAAAAGTGTAAAGGAAAAACTTTACTGATGCGTAGATCCTAAGAGGACCACCCCATGCACCTATGATGTATAACATTGGAACAAGGGATAGTTCCCAAAAAACATAAAATACAATAGCATCAAGCGCTACAAAAACACCAGCCATAGTCATTTGTAAAAATAGAAGCGAGATTATCATGTTTTTAACATTTTTAGTCTCACCAAGAGATGCTATACCTATCATAGTAAAAAATGAAGCAAGTATTACTATAAAAAGAGAGATCCCATCTACTCCAAGTATATAGTTGATCCCAAAAGCAGGGACAAGTGGAACCATCTCCATAAACTGCATTCCAGACACACTAGAATCAAATGAGAACCACAACAACAAAGATAGTGCAAACTCTATAAAAGCAACTGCAACACCATAAGCTCTTATACTATCTTTTGCAACAGCAAAACCAAAAATCGCTGCTATTGCTGGAAAGAAAACCAAAATTGATAATATATTATCTAACATCTATTAAACTCCTAAGCCCGATAAAATCGTCATGATTTCATCAGAGTGTCTAGTTGCTAATCCAAAAACAACCGCTAAAGATAGAAGAGCAACAAGGCCTGCTACCATCCATTTTAACATTGTTGAGAGATTACCACTTTGCATTTCTCTAGTATTCTCACCAGTTGCATAGATAACATTTGCGATCCCATCAACCGTAGCATCTACTACTTTTTGGTCTACTTGCTTCCAGAATACAGTTGAGAGTTCTCTATAAGGTTTTACTAAATACTCTTCATAAAAATGAGGAATATAGTACTGGTTAATCAATAGCTTATATATAAAACTATTCTCCATTTTACTTG
>NZ_JALOAN010000045.1 GCF_023228785.1 Sulfurimonas sp. | reverse complement strand
TTCTGTTTATAGCGAAAATGCTTATGTAGTTGATAAAGCTATTTATGAACTCGGCTTACCAATCCTTGGCATCTGCTATGGTATGCAAAGAATTGCAGTTGATTTTGGTGGAAGTGTTATTCGCTCATCTCATCACGAATATGGTAAATCTGAACTTCATATTATAGATGTAGGTGAAAATTGTTCACCTCTTTTACGAGATTGCGATGACAACGCTATTGTTTGGATGAGTCATAGTGATAAAGTAGATGTACTGCCAGATGGTTTTTCACCAATTGCAACATCTGCTAACTCTCCATTTGCAGCTATTGCAGATGAGACAAAAAAAATCTACGCCATGCAGTACCATCCAGAAGTTCAACACTCTGAGGAAGGTTACTTGATGCTTAGAAACTTTGCAAAAAATATTTGTGGAGTGGATGAGAAGTGGAAGATGGAACACTTCTTAAAAGAGCAAGTCAAACTTATACGTGAGAAAGTAGGAACTGGAAAAGTTCTTTGTGGTCTTAGTGGTGGAGTTGATAGTTCAGTTGTAGCTGCTATGCTTTATGAGGCTATTGGGGATCAGCTTATCCCTGTTTTTGTTGATAATGGACTTTTAAGAAAAGGTGAGAGAGAACAAGTTGAGCAAGTATTTAAAGTAAACCTAAAAACTCCTCTCATTACAGTAGATGCTGTAGATAACTTTTTAGGCAAATTAGCAGGTGTATCAGATCCTGAGCAAAAGAGAAAAATTATAGGTCACACCTTTATAGAAGAGTTTGAGAAAGAAGCAAAAAAACACGATGGTATCAAGTTTTTAGCTCAAGGAACACTCTATCCTGATGTGATAGAGTCTATCTCAGTAAACGGTCCATCTGAAGTTATCAAGTCTCATCATAATGTTGGTGGATTACCTGATTGGATGGATTTTGAACTTATCGAGCCTCTTCGTGAACTCTTTAAAGATGAAGTGAGAAAAATCGGACTAGAACTCGGTCTTCCAGAGTCTATGATAAACCGCCATCCATTTCCTGGACCGGGACTTGCCATTAGAATAATGGGCGATGTTAATGTCCCAGATCTAACAATTTTACGTGAGGCTGATGTTATCTTACTTGATGAGTTAAAAGCAAGTGGTTACTACGCTAAAACATGGCAAGCATTTGCAGTACTACTAAATGTAAAATCAGTCGGTGTAATGGGTGATAACCGTACTTATGACAACACGATCTGTGTGAGAGTTGTTGAGGCAGTTGATGGAATGACAGCAACATTTGCTTATCTTCCACATGATTTATTAGAGAGAATAAGTAGAAGAATTATCAATGAAGTTGATGGCATAAACAGAGTTGTTTATGATATCAGCTCAAAACCACCAGCAACAATAGAGTGGGAATAAAATTAAGAAGAATTTAGATTTTTAAGAATTTTATTTATATTTTTAATTGAGTGCTCTGAACAATTATTAAGCTAGATCCTGAATCAAGTTCAGGATGACGCGTGTCTCGTCATTTAGTGCTTGACACGGAATCTAGTTTATAGATTAATCAGAGCATTCAATTATCCTTTAAAAGCTTTAGGAGACTCTATGTCAAGACAAATTTACCTCTTTGCTACTTCAAAACATCCAGATGCAATAAGTGCACAATCCCTGCAAGTTTGCTTTTTAAAACCAGAAATTAACTTCAGTAATTATGATCATCTCATCATCACATCTAAACAGACTATAAAAGCTCTAAAACAATATAAAAAAGAAGATTTTATAGATATACCTGCTCTCTGTGTATCTAAAAAAACTGCTGATGCTTACAAAGATTTTGGTGGAGAGATTTTAGATTTTGGTGATGGGTATGGAGACAATTTAGTTAAATTTATAGAACAAAAGCCAAAAGAGACAAAATGGCTCTATCTAAGAGCCAAATCAATCGCTTCAGATTTTGTAGCTAAATGTAAAGCTGATCATTACTCTATAGATGAAGAGATCTTATATGTGAGTGAGTGTGCAAAAGAAGCACTTGAAATAGAAGTTGAGAGAGATCCTATACTTATTTTTACATCTCCATCATCTATAGAGTGTTTCTTAAAGACTCATAACATAGATAATAATGCTAAGGTTGTCGTCATTGGAACAACAACTGCAAAAGCTCTTCCAAAAGGAATAAATTATGAAATATCTAAGTTTACTTCCATAGAGAGTTGCATGGAATTAGCGCTCTCTTTGCGATAAATAGATAATATATTTTAGTTATATCTCTTTAAGTTGTGCGATGATAAACTACTACAAATTAACACTAAGGATGTAAAATGAAATTCACTAAGCTACTCGTTATAAGTTCACTATTTGTATCGTCACTATTTGCGGCTTCATACAATGTTGACAGAGCTCACTCAAATATAGGTTTTAAAGTAAAACATATGATGATATCAAATGTTAAGGGCACTTTTAGTGACTTTGAGGGTACATTTGACTATGATGAAAAAACTAAAAAACTAACAGCTCTATATGGCGAGATCCAAGTAGAATCAATAGACACAGCAAACAAAAAGAGAGACACTCATCTAAGAGAAGAGGAAATTTTTGATGCTGATGAATATCCAGCTATCACATTTAAAATGACCAAGATGGATGGAGATAATGTTTATGGAGATTTTACACTAAAAGGTGTTACAAAAAACATCAAACTGGAGTATGAAAATGGTGGAACTATCGTAGATCCATGGGGTAATGAAAGAGCTGGTTTTTCACTAGAGGGAAAGATAAAGAGAGCTGACTTTGGGCTAACTTACAACTCTGTTTTAGAAGCTGGTGGTTTTGCTATAGGTGAAGATGTTAAGCTAGAAATTGAGATCGAAGGTATAAAAGCAAAATAACTCCCATAAAAAAGGATTTTCTTAAATAGAATCAAGAAATCTTTTAGTATAATAAACTTCTAGTCTGAGTAGTTCGAGATATCGTAAATATGAGGGTTCTACATTTTCAAATAGTGAACAAGTAGGGTTTTTGTGTGTGGTGTCATCGTTTGAGATAGTTAACTCTATCGAGATGATGCCACCGTTATAAAACACTCTCTTCACCCAATTACGGCTTTTAGAACCAAGCCAAATACGAGACGGCTACTTCGGGCTATTACTAAGGTCTTCACCTAAGTAAATCCGACTATAACTTTTACAGGAAAAACTATCAATGAAAATATTAATTTTAGGCTCAGGTGCAAGAGAATACTCAATAGCTAGAGCTATCAAAAATGAAAAAGAAAATCACGAACTATTTTTTATGCCAGGAAATGGCGCTACAAACAACTTAGGTACAAACATAAATATTAACGATTATAATTCTCTTGCACTTTTTGCAAAACAAAATGAAATTGACTTAACAATAGTAGGTCCAGAAGCTCCTCTTGTTGATGGAGTTGTAGATATCTTCAAATCTCACAATTTAACTATTTTTGGTCCCTCAAAAGAGGCTGCAAAGCTTGAGGGCTCAAAAGTATATATGAAAAACTTTCTTGCAAAATATAATATTCCAACAGCCCGCTATATTGAGACAGATTCTATAGAAGATGCCTTTAAATTTACAGAGACTTTAACTGCTCCAATAGTTGTAAAAGCTGATGGACTTTGTGGTGGAAAAGGTGTAATAATTGCACAATCTCACGACGAAGCAAAAGTTGCGATCTCAGAGATGCTAAGTGGAAAAAGCTTTGGAGATGCAGGACTTAAGGTCATAGTTGAAGAGTTTTTAGATGGTTACGAACTCTCAATGTTTGCAGTTTGTGATGGCGATGACTATATACTTCTCCCAGCTGCACAAGATCATAAAAGACTAAAAGATGGTGATGAGGGTCCAAATACTGGTGGAATGGGAGCTTATGCTCCAACTCCTTTAGTTGATGAGGAACTTTATCAAAAGGTAAAAGACAGAGTCATCCGCCCTACTCTTGATGGAATGAAAAAAGAGAACGCTCCCTTTGAAGGAGTTTTATTTATCGGGATTATGGTAGTTAACGGTGAGCCAATTACACTAGAATTTAATGTTCGTTTTGGAGATCCAGAGTGTGAGATCCTTATGCCACTTATGACTTCAAGTGTTAGCGATATGTTTTATAAAGCTGCTACAAATAGACTCGGCGATATAAAAGTAGAGTTTTCACAGCAATTTGCAGTAGGTGTTGTAATGGCAAGCGAGAACTACCCATATAAAAGTTCAACTCCTGCTGAGATAATTGTTGACGCGGTAAACCATGAAGAGATTGAGAAATATACACATATCTCTTATGCAGGAGTAAGCCTAGAAGATGGCATCCTTTATGCAGATGGTGGTAGAGTTTTAGTCTGTGTTGGTTTAGGAGATTCCATAAAAGAAGCGAGAGATAGAGCTTATATGAGATGTGGACAAGTTCATTTTGCTGGTAAAAAGCTTAGAACTGATATAGCATATCAAGCCTTATAGGATATACATTGAATGATGAGATACAAAACAAACTTCACAATGAAGAAATAACTCTAACAAGTAACAAAAAAAGAGCTATGGCTTTTTTTATAGATGAGATGCTACTCTCTTTTTTGCTTATTATCTCTATCTGGGATTCTTTTGCGAATGCTGCTACTACAGAAGAAATCATCAACCTTACAAATGAGTTTGCATTAGAATTCATGCTCTTAAAGGTCATCTATCAAGCTTTTTTTGTAATGCAATATGGGGCTAGTGTTGGAAAAATAATTATGAAAATACGAGTCATTGACACAAAAACTATGCAGACTCCAAATGTCATAGTCGCACTAAACCGCGCTATATTTAGAGTTATATCTGAACTATTTTTATATTTGGGATTTCTTTGGGGACTACTAAACCCAGAGAGACAGACTTGGCATGACAAAACCGCAAGCACTTTGGTTGTAGATGCTTAGGATAGTTTTTGTTATCTTGATGATAGCGTCGTTTATATATGGTGAAGAGATAAACGATAAAGTCGAAATCTACTCTACCAATATGAATTCAAAAGACAATATTATAAAAGCAACAGGTGAAGTGACTGTAGTTTATAAAGATTATTTTATAAGTTCAGATGAGGCTATTTACGATAAAAACACCTCAAATCTAGAACTCTTTGGAAACATTCGTGCTAATCAAGCAAATAAATATAAACTCTTAGGAGATTATGCAAGACTAAATATTGCCAAAAAAGAGAGAGTTTTTAGACCCTTCTACATGCTTGAGAAAAACTCTCAAGTTTGGATCAGTGCAGATGAGGGTTGTACTTTTGACAAAGACTTTGAGATCTCTTCTGGGGTTATGAGCGGATGTAACCCTAATGATCCGCTTTGGAAACTACACTTTTCTTCTTCAACATACAACTCTGATGATATGTGGTTAAATATTTTTAATGCTAGAATTTTCATCTACGATATTCCTGTTTTTTATACTCCCTACATTGGTTATTCGCTTGATACAAAAAGAAGAACTGGTCTTTTAGTCCCTGCGTTTGGCCTATCTGAGGCTGAAGGTTTTTATTATGAACAACCTATCTACATTGCTGAGCAAAATTGGTGGGATCTTGAGTTAAAACCACAAGTTAGAACTTCCCGTGGTTATGGAGGCTACTCTACTTTTAGATTTGTAGATTCTGCTATATCAAAGGGAGAACTTACAACTGGATATTTTAAAGAGCAAGATAAATATGCTCTAGAAAATGAACTAGCAAATGATAAGCACTATGGATATAACTTTTTATATGATAATAGTGATGTTATAAACCAATGGTTTGGTACAAAACTCAAAGGACAATCAGGACTCTATATTGATATAAACCATATGAATGATGTTGATTATATAAATCTATCCACAAATGACACAATTGAAAATGCAACTTCATCTCAAATTCTCTCAAAAGTTAATCTCTTTTACAACAATGACACAGACTACTTTGGTGCATATTTTAAATACTATCAAGACTTAACAAAAGTTAATAATGATGATACTATTCAAAAAATACCAACACTACACTACCATAGATATTTAGATACTTTTTTAGATGATCATCTTATATATAACTTAGATATACAAAGCAACAATCTTTATAGAAAGGTTGGAAAACATACAACTCAAACAGATATCAATATACCAATAAGCCTTCAAGCTACTTTTTTTGATGAGTATCTAAATGCTTCATATAAAACTATTTTATATGCTCAACATTCAAAATTCAACGGAAGAGAAGAAGTTAAAATAACTGAGTGGGAAAATGGATATTATGCAAGGAATCATCATGTTTTTTCACTCTCTTCTCAGTTAAGCAAGGCTTATGAAGACTTTACTCATGTTGTAGGGTTTGGTTCTAGCTACAAGATTGATGGAGGACAAACAAGAACTGGTTTTTATCAAAATTATCAAAAATTTTGCTCTGAAGCAGAAAATAAAGATACTCCTCAATGTGAATTTTATAATATATCAGATGTAGAAGAAGAGCTTCAACTTGACTTTTCACAATATATTTATAATGCTACGGGAGAACAAATACTCTATCATAGCTTGGCTCAAAAAATAAACTATGAAAATGTGCAAAACCGTCTTGGAGAGTTAGAAAATGAGCTTGACTATCAAATCACTTCTAGCATAAGACTATATAATAATCTTTTATATAATTATGATGAAAATAAATTTTCAAAACTTTATAATGAGATCTCGTACAACACCGATAGCTTTAACATCTCTCTATCTCATCTTTACAGGGATACATTTTTAAAAGAGACTTCTACTTATTCTCCTTATACAAGCTATCTCACATCTAGTGCTAGTTATACTTACAACAAGCATTATTCTTACCATATAAGATATAATTATGATATAGAAAGAAGCATGAAAAAGAGTACTGAGATAGGCTTTTTATATCAACAAAAATGTTGGAATTTTGGTCTTAAATATCTAGAAAACAACAGACCAGTACTAACAGAAACTGGTTCAACTTCTATATATGACAGATATATCTACCTTACAATAGCTCTAAAACCCATGATGAGTCCAAACAGTGGTCCTCTTTATGAACATAAATTGTCAGAATAATTTAGGATTATAAGATATGAAAAAGTATAAACACATACTTAAAAACAGACAAGATGCTGCTACAAAGCTAATGGATGTTATACCTATGCAAAGACTCAAAGATGAGTCTTGGAAAATGGTGGCAATATCTAGAGGTGGGTTGGAATTAGCTTATCTTCTTAGAAAAAAGCTTCCAAATGCACTTGATTTTCTCTTCTCAGAAGCCATCTTAGCTCCAAATAATGATGATTGTGAGATAGCAAGAGTTAGTGAAAGAGAAGAGATAGTTATAAATGAACAATTAGTAAAAACATTTGATATTCAGTATGACTATATCTATGGAGAAGCTCAAAGAAAGCACGAAGAGCAAATACTCAGCTATGTTTATCAATATAGAAAAGGAAGACCTTTTGCATCTATGAAAGGCGAAGTAGTTTTGCTTATTGATGAGGGAAGTGAAACTGGGCTTCGGTTGATGACTGCGATAAAAACTATTTTGGCGATGAAGCCAAAAGCCTTATATATTGCAGTTCCTGTCCTACCTCGTGATACGCTAGAACTTTTAGAGCCTTTTGCAGATGACATATTTACTCTATATGAGATAGATGATTATGTTGAGACTACACTCTACTACGAAGAGCTAGAAAAAGTTGAAGAAGAAAAAATAGAAAAATACTTAGGAGAAAAGAATGAAATATGATGTAAACATAGAGTTACAAAACAAAACGGAGAGTTACTCATTTGGTGAAGTAGCAAGACAAGCAAATGGTTCAGCATGGATCAGATCAGGAGATAGTGTTATTTTAGCTACTGTTGTTATAGATGAAACAGAGGTAGTAAAAGATGATTTTTTACCTCTTACTGTTCAGTATATTGAAAAAACATATGCAGCTGGTAAAATTCCAGGTGGATTTTTCAAGCGTGAGACAAAACCAAGTGACTTTGAGACTCTAACTTCTCGCATCATTGACCGCTCTTTACGTCCTGTTTTTCCTAAGGGTTTTGGACATCCTACTCAAATAACTATTATGACTTTTAGCGCGGACTCAGATGCAGATCTACAAGCCTTAGCGCTAAAAGCAGCCTCAGCTGCACTCTACACTTCAGACATAGATATAAACACATCTATATCTGCTATAAGAGCGGCTAAAGTTGATGGTGAGTTAATTTTAAATCCAACTCTTTCACAATTAAAAAACTCGAGCTTAGATCTATTCTTATCTGGCACAAAAGAAGATCTTTTGATGATAGAGATGCGTTCTATGGGTACAAATGAGCAAGAGTTACAAGAGAGTTTTATTATAGATCCAATGATAGATCCAACTCTTAGCACTCCAAATATCTCTATTCACAAGTCTAATGCAATCAGCGAAGATGAACTTATAAAGATTTTACAACTCTCACAAGAAGCTCTTTTTGAAAATAATAAAAAGTATGAAGAATCATTTGCTGCATTTAAAAAACCAACAAAAACTATAGAGTGTAAAGCGCATGCAATTAATGATGAGATGGTGTCTTATGTAAGAGAAAACCACTTAGCAGATATCGCGTCAGCGATGAACCAAATGGCAAAATCAGAACGCTCAACTGCATTAAGAGAGCTTAGAAAAAACATTATAAAAACAAAAACAGATTGGGCGGAAGTTGAAGCAGAAGTCTCTTTAAAAGATGCTATAGAGAGCGTAAAAAAAGAGCAAGTAAGATCTCAAATACTCCAAACAAAAGTTCGTGCTGATGGTAGATCTTTAACTGAAGTTAGACCTATATCTATATCTACAAATGTTCTTCCAAAAGCTCATGCTTCTTGTCTTTTTACAAGAGGACAGACTCAAGCTTTAGTAGTTTTAACTATGGGCGGAGTTAAAGATGGTCAGATGTTTGAGAGCCTAACTGATGAGGGAATCCAAAACGAAAACTTTATGGTTCACTACAATTTTCCTGGCTTTAGCGTAGGTGAAGCGACTCCAGTTATGGGAACAAAAAGAAGAGAACTCGGTCATGGAAATCTTGCAAAAAGAGCGCTAGAGCCTATAGTAGATCTAAATGGCGAAACTATTAGACTAGTCTCTGAGATCCTTGAGTCAAATGGCTCATCTTCAATGGCTACAGTTTGTGGTGGTTATATGGCTCTTAGAGCTGCAGATATAGATACTAGTGATGTTATAGCTGGTATTGCTATGGGAATGGTCTCTGATGGCGGCAACTACGCAATACTCTCAGATATTATGGGACTTGAAGATCATGATGGAGATATGGACTTTAAAGTAACTGGCTCAAAAGATGGCATAACAGCTATGCAGATGGATATAAAACTAGGTGGGATCTCTCTTGACATTTTAAAAGAAGCACTATACCAAGCAAAAGAGGGAAGAAGTCATATTATAGATATTATGATAGATGCTGAGAAAAACATAGAGTTTAACGATGGAGTTCTCCCAAGTACAGATTTTTTCCACATAGATCCAAGTGTAATTGGGGATGTTATAGGTCAAGCTGGAAAAGTTATTCGTGAGATTATTGAGAAGTTTGAAGTGGCTATAGACATCGATAAAAAAGATGGAAAAGTAAAAGTTACAGGTAAAAACAAAACTGGTGTCATGGGAGCAAAAGAGCATATACAAGATATTGCAAATACTCCAAAGCAAGAGAAAATAAAATACCAAGTAGGCGATAAATGTGAGGGGACTGTTAAAAAAATAGTTGACTTTGGCGCATTTATAGAGCTAAGTGACGGAACTGACGGACTTCTTCATATCTCTAAAGTTTCAGAAAAAAGAGTTGAAAAAGTCTCAGATGTACTTAGTGAAGGCGATAAGATTCTAGTTGAGATCTTAGAGTTTAAAGGCAACAAGATCTCTCTAGGTCGTACTGAGAGTTTATAAGTTAATTTAACTTTAAACTAAAGTTTAAGACTTCTTCTGTATAATTCGCCATCATTTTCTAGTAGGGAAATCATGGCATTTATGTTGTGGTTGCTTCATTTTACATGAGGTTACGCTATCCGAGGGAATTTGTAATAATTATATTTGGAGAAACTATGAAAAAAGTTCTATTTTTAATGCTAGCTCTTACTACTGCTGCTCTTGCTGCTGATGGTGATGTTGCTAACCAAACTCTTAAAGCGTACTCAATGATCGCGGCTGGTCTTGGTCTTGGTCTTGCTGCTCTTGGTGGAGCTATAGGTATGGGCCATACTGCAGCTGCTACAATCGCTGGTACTGCTCGTAACCCAGGTCTTGGCGCTAAGCTAATGACTACAATGTTTATCGCTCTTGCGATGATCGAAGCACAAGTTATTTATGCACTAGTAATTGCACTAATTGCTCTTTACGCTAACCCTTATTTAGGTTAATCTAAATAAACCCTCTCTTAAACCCTCTTTTGGGTTTAAGATTTTTTCTAATTTATGCGATCGTGGTGGAACGGTAGACACGCAGGCTTGAGGGGCTTGTGCCGAGAGGTGTGAGAGTTCAAATCTCTCCGATCGCACCATAACACACAACAAACCCCTAAAATAGCCACTTTTAAAACTTCATAAAAAACAAGCTAAATCTCTTTACACCCCTTAATAAAGATTTATATTAAATTTAAAATCAAACTTACCATCATTTATATATTTTGCATATACTTGGTAAACCATTTGAGCGTTAGAATGTCCTAATATTTGAGCTAAATTTTGAGGAGTTGTAAAACCATTTGATAGCATCATAGTTGCGAATGTGTGACGGGTGTTATATAATCTACGATATTTAATATCTAAATCATCAAAAATAGGTAACCAAAACTTATTATAAAAAGTTTCATTATGGTTATAAGGCTTTTTAAATTGTGTAATAAATAAATAATCGTTATCATGTAGATTATATAAATCTTTTAAATGAGGTTTTAATATATCTAAAATAGGAACAGAACGCACACCGCTTTGAGTTTTTGGACTACTTTCGCCATGTCTCCCACGAGAGCGTTTTACTTTTATAATATTTTTTTTAAAGTTAATATCATCTTTTTTTAATCCTATTATTTCGCCACCTCTCATACCAGTATAAAAAGCTATATAAAGATAATATTTAAAATTAGGATTTTTAACATAATTTAAAATCTGATTAACTTCATTAACCGAAAAAGGTAAAATTTCATTTTTAATTATTTTAAATTTTCGTAAATATTTACATGGGTTTTGTGCAATATCTTCATTATAAATTGCCTCTTGAAATATACCCCTTAATACTGAAATATAATGAGATAAAGTTTTATTTGTCTTGTCAAAATTCAAAAGCCATAATCTAAGCTCACTAGCTTTTATGGTTGATATTTCACGATTTAAAAAAGAGGGCATTATTTTATTTATTACAGTAGTTTCATATTTATAATAAGAAGATGGCTTTAATTCTGTTTTTTTTATTTTTAAATATGTTTTAGCGTAGTATTCAAATGTCATTTAAAATTCTTTAAACTCTTGTAATTCTCTTAAATCTAATAATGCAGTATCTAAGAGTAAACCACGATTAACAAGCAAGTTTCTTGTAATAGCATAGTGAGTAAAATTAACTGTATCCATATCTATATTTTCAAAATATTCTAATAACTGATAATTTTTCATAAGATAAGGCGGAATAGTTTTTTTAATCATTATTTCATTTAAACTTTTTAAATGCTCATTGTTTATGGATCTTTGTTTATTCTCTTTTTTGAGCTTGTCTAGTGCGAAGTGATGAACTATAAATTCATCATTGTCTATGACAATTTCCAGAGGCTTTTTAAAGTCTTCTTTGTCTTTATAAATAGGCTCAAATTCAGCTTCTAAATAAGTGTGGTCTGTATCTATTAGCTTGTCATACCAATTTACTGGCTTTGGTGTGTAAATAGTTCCATATTCATTCTCTATTAAAACAACTTTTTTAGTTGTAGTGTCTTTATATATATTTATGTCATCTCTTAAATAACATTTTGTTAAATCTGTAAGTGTGTACATACCATTAAGTTTTCTATAAACTTCCAAAGATACAAAAGTTCGTGAAGTGTAGAAGCGAGAAATCCCGTGATATAGATACCAAAGCGTAAGATTGGTAATTTTGTCGCTATCATCTCTTAAATCATCAAGAGTTTTTAAAATATATTTCATAAGATAAGATACTGAACTTTTAACATTTGTCTCTATCTTACCGAGTGGTGCAGGATATAGCCTTGCAAGAGCTTTTACTATACTTTCTACTTTATGAGCTGGAACAAATAAAGATATGTGTATGTGAGGTGTGCCGTCTTTGTGTGGTTCGGTAACTCTAAAGTAACATCTGTCTATTTTTTCAATACTTTTATAACTTCTATCATCAAAAAATCTTTTTAACATTTTTGAAAGTTCTTTAGAAGCGTTATGAGGTGTATATTTATCAGTAGTATCTGTAAAGTCTAATATAGGCTCTAAATATGGGATATTTTGCAATACAGTAGCGTTAATAAAACTATATTTTAGTTTAGTATCTTTGGTAATGACTTTAATATATTTACGACCGCCAAATTTTTTATTAAAAATCATAGTTTTGTCTTTTTTAGATTTTTGCTTCATTTCGTGCCAATGGCTCGGTAATGTTAGAGTAAAGAAAATATTTTCTAAATTTCTCTCTTTTGCATAGTCATAGATAGACCACGCACGATGTTGTAGTTCTGCGATGTATCTATCACTATTCATATAACTATTTGATACGAAGTCAGCGTAAGGCACAAATTTATTATCAATTTGCACTCCGTTGCCGTGCATAAACTCTTTATTAAACTTTAGTTTGTCAAAAGCTTTGTTTATTTGGTATTTTGTTAATCCGTAGTTTTTCATTTTGTCACTTCCTCTTTAATTTTTAAATCGTGTCCGATAACTTTTAATAGATAGCCAAGGGGCGAACGAGTTCGCCCATATATCCCCCACTAAAGTGGGGGCACCCCCTCTATGGGCGTAACTCGTTCGCCATACTCTTCTAAGTCAATATTCTCAACATTTGATATTAAAATCGCAAAAGTATCAAATTTAACTGAATTATGCGACCACTTAAAAACTTCGCCTAAAAATGGAATAGAACTTAAAATAGGAACTTCTCTTTTAAGTGTTCTTGACTCCGAGCCTTTAAGACCAGCTATGACTATAGTTTCGCCATTCTTTAGTTTAATATAGTTATCTATGGAGCGTTTAGAAGTGGTTGGGGTTAAAGTTTTATCTAGTATGACTTCATATTGCATTTGTATGTGAAAGTAAATAGCTTCATCTGTTACAGATACTTTATCTATCTCTATTTTAGAGCCTACATCTTTATAAGTAAAACTATTAGATTTTATATTATTAGTTCCATCTACACTCCTATCTTCACTAAGATATGGAATATTATTAGTGATTTGAAAATCTGTTTTTTCATTATCAAAAAGAGATAGAATAGGACTAAATTTAAAATCAATAATTGAATGAGTTTTCAAATCAGAAAGATAAACATCTAGTGCAAAATTTGGAATAGTTAGAGATAAAACTTGAGAAGTAGCTAAATTATCAATCAAAGTTTTATACTCATAATTATTTTTATCATTTGAAACTTTAGAGTCAAAATTAAGTCCAAATTCTTGCATTTCATCATCTTGAAAACTTATAAGAGTAATTTTAACTTTTTTTGTTTTTGTAGGTTTGTCTAAAAGTTCTATAAGTTCTTTTATCTGTTTAGACTCTTTATAATCCGCCTTAAAAATAATAGTTTTTTTAGATTTTGAAATTACAATATTTTCATGATATTTATTGATAATTGGAATAATTTTGTCAGGTAAAAGAAATTTTAACTTAACACTATTATAATTTTTTTCTTTACTAATTTTTTTAATATAATAAATTGAGTCATATTTTACTAGATACATATCATGCTTATCTAAAACTGATTTTAATATTTTAAAAGAGTCTTTGGACTTGTAATCAACTGGTAATATTAAACTAAAATTTGTATCTATATCTTCATCTATAACTATATTTACGCTTGATGTATTAGACACAAATCTAATATAATCTATAAAACTATTACCTACCAAATCAACTGCTAATATACTAGTTTTTAAACATAGTAGGAGCAGTATAGTCCATTTTACCGTTGTCATGTTCGTCACCTCTTTTTTCTAAGCTATAACTCATTAAATCGTTGTATAAAGACTCATTAACACTAACAACAACTAAAGAGTAAAAATTATTAATCTTTGAACTGTATAAAATTTCCATATCAACAGCATT
>NZ_JALOAN010000082.1 GCF_023228785.1 Sulfurimonas sp. | reverse complement strand
CATTTTTTCTAACGACTTTCTTAACATTTCGAACCGCTTTTTTTTTGGCGGCGGCAATGATTTCATCAAGAGCCAAATTAACCACAACAGGCACCGCAACGGCAAAAGGTTGTGCGCCTGGAATGGCCATAGCTGCAGCCGTGGCACTTGGCAAAATAACCGCTTTTGTTGCGGCGGTTACTTTATCCCCCGCCACTTTCCGAACGGCGGATTTTATCGCGTTTTTAATGCTTGAGGGCATATTGCGCCCGATAACAGCGGCCACTTGTTTTGCTGGCTTTAACGCGCCACGCCCCGCAATTTTGGCCGATTTAAGTAAATTACCCCGCTTTAGTTGCGTTCCCACTTTATAAGTTGTTTTTACTGCGTGGGTTGCGCCTGGAATAGGCCGCGCGGCGGTTTTTACCGCTTTAAGTACATTTCCCCGCTTTAGTTGTGTACCCGTTTGCTTTACCGCTTTGGTAGTCTTTTTTACTTGTTTCTTTGCGACTTTTTTAACTTTTCGAGACGCTTTTTTGATCTTTTTTAAAAATCCTAGTTGTTTGTCTCCATATCCTTCGTATGTATGCAACTGCACGGCGGGCACCTCAATTAATTTTTGAATTCTTGTGATTTGATCGCGTTTTGGCAATTCCCCAAATTTGTGGTGCCTGTATGTAGGATCTAGGACTATATCCCGCCCATTGAGCCGCGCCACGGTCCAAACATGATGTAATTGCCGATTGGGCTTAACGCTGGAGGCGTAGAAGCCAAAAGGGATTTTATTTAGATATAGCCATGATCCCATTAAAATGGCTTTATCGTCGCAATCCCGAAAAGAATAATCCTTTTCAAGCAAAAACTTGGGGCGGCTCAAAGTTTCGGCATTTTTTGGATCCGCTTTATATGGTAGCTTTCGGACCAAATCAAAATATCTTGGGAGCGGTAAACGCGCTAAATTCCCCAAATCGCCCGCGTAAACCGTGCATAGTCTAACCATTTCCTTAGCCGTTTGCTTTGGATCAGTTAACCGCCACGCGTTAAAATTTGCCCGCATAAAGAAAAGATATAATAAAAAAAACGCCCATTTTAGAATTTTTGTTCTAAAAAAGGCGTTTTTATCAAAATTTTACATTTTTTTGGGGTTTTATACTGGTTATTCCAGTATTTTCACCCATTTTTCAGTGGTTTTTACCCGTTTTCTTCAGACTCCCCCGACAAAAAAGCCCATGCTTTTTCAAATGAATCTTTCCGAAACTCCATTTCATCGCCATTTTTGAAAATAAAGGATTTAGCCAGGGTAACGCGTGAAAGAACATAGATTTGAGAGGGAATATCTAAAATCGCCTCTTTCATCGGTTCCCCATGTTCGGCCACCATCGCTAAAACATCGGCGGGGTTAATAGAATTTTCTTGGTTTTCTTGTTGTTCGCTCATTGTTTGCCTTTTGGTTTTTGTTGACGTTGTTCTTTGATTTCGTTTTCGCATACAAGTAAACCTTTAGCGAAAATTTCAAGATAAAAATTTGGCCCCATTTTTTCGGATTTATCCACCGAAGCCACCGCCGTTCTTTTGTGGATCCCGTCGGGTAGGACAATTTGAATTCTACGCGCCATTATTTGACCGCCTTTTTTGTTTGTACGTTGGTTTGTTGTAATTTCGAATGATCTGGAATCGTTTTTATAAGTTTCCAGCCGTTTTCTAGCATGTATTTTTTCGCCGATTTTAGGCAATACCACGGTTTACGCGGTGGGTTAAAGATTGGTAATGGAGTATTTTCTAAGCATCCAATTAGCTGCTTTGGGTAGTATTGCGACAGGAACCAATAATCACCATTTTTAACTAGGTCTTGGATAACCGAATTTTTAGCAAATCGAAAAAAGTTCATTATAACCCATCCAATTCATAAAGCCGATTTTGACAATAATCTTTCCAACGTTTATTTTTATAAAACTTACGGCATCGTTCTAAATCTTTTTCGTTCCACAAACACCGATCTAATTTTTTAGCTATTCTTATTTGACGGCTCATGGAATTATAAATAAAATTTGAAAGTTTATTTTTTAAATAAATTCTCTGTTCATACCCAAAATCTTCACAAAAAATATTCCTCATGCTTGCCCCCTCATTTCTTTAATCAAATCTTCAGAATCGTGAATTGGGATTAAATTTTCATCAATCCATAGCCAGTATGGAGCCAAAGAAAAATCTTTTTCTTTGGACTCGTCCTCATCATCCCACCCCTTTTGTTCTTCAGTCATGTAATCCGCGGTGGCAAGATACCACCCTAAAGAGAATAGAGTAATACCAATGGCATTAGCTTTTTTGATTATCGCGTCAGCCACAAAATTTAGAACTTCACTACCTAAGCCGTAATCTTTGCCAAAATACCAAAATCCATTTTCAAAACGGGCGTGAATTCCCGTTGTTTCTTCGGCGTCGTAGTCTGTGGGTTCATCGTCGCCAAAGCCCCAATCTCTGTAATCTTTGCAATATACCATAGTAGCCACAACATTTGTAATGACTTTTTTCATGTCAAAAATTTGATCACTATCAAAACGGCG
>NZ_JALOAN010000044.1 GCF_023228785.1 Sulfurimonas sp. | reverse complement strand
CACTATCTAACTCAAGCGTTATTTCAACTTTATCAGCAGTTTCTAGATTTGTGTCTGCAGAATCTTTTTTCATGTTTGATATCCAAGTTGCAACCGTAATAATATCACCAACTTCTACCTCCTCTATTACATTACCACTTACATCAAAAAACTCTTGCTTATAACAAACTCTTGGTTCATAGAGTTCTGTAGTAAATGCCACCATACTGGGATAATAATAATCCCCAGTAGTCTCAAGCCCTATTGTTGCACTTTTAGCACCATTGCCTATAATTTGAAGATGTGATGAGTCTCCATCTTTTCCAACATCATAATTATGAATGTCAATACCTTGATAGTTTACTGGATCAGGGTTAGTGTTAAATCCATTAACAGTAGAGTTAAATGCGTTTTTAGTTCCACTTGGAGATAAAGAAACATTATTAAGTGTTATATCATCTCCTGTAATAGTTTTATCTCCTTCCCCTACAAACACAGATAGTGTTGACTTTACATCTCCACTTGTTGGTGTAAAAAACCCACTTACTTTAATACTGTCATTTGAGCTTCCTATCTCCTTGTATCCATCATACACAGAGATATTTTTAAGTGTTTCACTCTCATCTTCATAAACTAAAACAAGAGTCCATGCACCATAATATCCTAAAGAGCCAGAATCATCCCCCTCTAAAGCTTTAATGTTTGCACCTGTATACCATCCATTGACCTCTGAACCAGACAAGCCTTTTAAAGCAGTAACTTCTGTAAATGTAGCATATGTATAATCATTTTTATTGTAAGGATTAAGATCTATAGCATCATTTTTTAATGCTATAATCTTTCCTTGAGGAGTTGTTAGGTATGTAGGCGTACTTATTAATGCATTAATAGTATCAGTTTGAGTTGTTTTTAAATACCCTTGTGTATAAAACCCCGCCCATTTAATTTTAGATGTACTAGGAATACCAGCTATCTGAGCTTGTGATGAGTTGTTATATGTATAGTTGACACTATCTGTATCTACAAAACTGAGCGAGACTTTATTGTTAGCCTTATCTGTATCTACACATACACCTTTGTTATTTTTATAGCATAGGACAGTGTTTCCAATAACTTTTATATTTCCCTTTATATTTCGTGTTTCTATAGGATTTCGTATTGTAAAGTCACGCAATGAAGTTGTAAGGGAATAACTTTGTGCACTGGCTGACCAACTGTACTTAGATGTTCCACTATTATTTCTTGTAATTTGTAGTGTATAGAATCCAGTAGTGGTAATTTCAACATTTTCCATAGTACTTGAATTTTTACTTAGTATTTTAGTAAATTTAGCTGAGCCATTACAAGTAGTGTTAGCATATAACTTAAATGTAATATCTCTATTGCTCCAACCACTACTTGTATTTTCAAGATTAAAAAGAAGAGTTCCTGTTTCAGTTATATTCAATCTATAGTAATCATTAGTAAAACTAGAACTTGAATAAGTTGTTCCATTATTCCAAGCCCCTTTATTAGTACCACCACAAGCTCCAAAAGCTATATGTGTTGTAAACAATAGTGTAAAAATAATAATAAAAACTCTCATAGCAAACTCCTAGATAATATAAATCTCTATACAAATAGTGTTACTTTATATATAATTTAAATTTGTTAGGATTTATTATACTGTAATTTTTAAAAAATGAAGATTAACAACTTGTGGATTCTAAGCCTTGGCTTAGAATCTTGTACTTAGTTAAAGTAGATTTATTTGTTTAAAAATGAAGATATTTTTTCAGCTACACCATACATAGTCGAGTCACTTAGGATGATTTGTGCTGCTTTGTTGTTGTCTGTGTTAAAGATTAGAGGTCCTATGAAGTTTACTACTGAACTCTCTATTGGAGTTTGAATAAGGACTATATTTAAGATTAAAAGATTTGAGTTTTCGTCAATTTCTAGCTTTTCTTTAACGCCACGTGGTACTTCAAAGTCGTATTCTCTAAGCACAAAAGGATCTATAAGAGTAAAAGCGATTCTCTCATCTTCGCATGAAGTCATTTTCATAAAAACATCATCAATCTTCTTTAACTCAACCTCTTTTACATTTTCAAAACCCAAAAAAGGCACACATATATTAAATTTCATAAAAAACCCTCTGTAAAATTGTATGTCATTATATCACTTTAAGCATAAAATGTGCCATGCTTAATAAGAAAGATTTAACCTGTGTTATATATCTTTTAGATAGAATATCACTTATTTATTTACAGGATATTATTTGATGAAACTAAAACATACTTTTCTCTTTATGGCATTTGCCTCTATATTTTTTCTAAGCGGCTGTTCTAAAGAGATAGAAGAGTACAACAAACCTGCTATATATTGGTATGGCAAAATTGTAAAATACATCTCCCAAGGAGATCTAGAGAGGGCTGACAACTACTATAGTTCACTTCAAGGTGAACACATCGGCTCGCCCCTTCTTCCTGAAGCTACCATGATTTTAGCCATAGCTCATATGCACTATGAAGAGTATCTACTAAGTGAACATTTTTTAAACGAATATATAAAAAGATATGCAACTATAAATGAAAAAGAGGATGCAGAATTTTTAAAGATAAAAGCCAAATACCTAGCTCTTCCAAATCCAAGAAGAGATCAAGCTCTTATTGAAGAAGCAATTGAAGAAGCAAAAGAGTTTAAAGTTAACTATCCAAATTCTATGTATTTTGGTCTTGTAAACACCATGCAAACTCGTCTTTTAATGGCAGAAGCTGCTCTAAATGAAACCATTGCAGATCTATATGAAAGACTTGATAAACCCAAGGGCGCTGAGTACTACAGAAATATAAAACCACAACCATGGATGAACTGGGATGAGATTGATAGAGCAAACACTCCGTGGTATCGAGCATGGTTTGAAGGTGACGGAACAGAGAGTTGGTATGGTTTTATGGTTCCTCATACAAAGAGCGTAGTATCAAGAAACTCTGTAGTTGATGATATGCCACAAGCCATCAAAGAGCCAATAAAACAAGAAACATTTAAAGAGCAAGTAAAAGAAAAAAGTTTAAGTCAATTTCAAAAAGATGAACTTCAAAAAGCACAAGATTTAAAAGACAAAGGCATCATAAGCAAAGATGAGTTTGATTCATTAAGAGAAAAAATATTAAAACTTTAATAAAGATATAGGAAACAAATATGAAATTAAGCAATTATGGAGAATTTCCAGCAAATATACCTGTTATAGCAGAAGACGAACTTTTTTTATATCCCTTTATGATATCGCCACTTTTTTTAAGCGATGAGAGCAATATAAATGCAGCAACTCTTGCAATGGAAGATAGCTCTTTAGTTATAGTATGCCCTACAAAACCAACTCAAGAAGGCAAAAGAGATTATGACTCACTCTATAGTGCTGGAGTTGTTGGTTCTATTATGAGAAAAGTAGCTCTTCCTGATGGCAGAGTAAAGGTTTTATTTCAAGGTTTAGCTAGAGCGCAGATGCTTTATGAAGTTCAATCAACACCGCTTGTAGCAAATGTAGATGTGTTAGAAGCTACAAACATAACATCACTAAAGATAGATGCCATACTAGAAATTGTACGAGAAAAAGTAAGAACACTTGCAAGTGTAAGTAATTATTTTCCACCAGACTTACTTAGAACCATAGAAGAAAATCACGACCACAACAGGATTATAGATCTCATCTGTAGCACAGTCAAACTAAAAAAAGAACAAGCATATACGCTCTTTGTTGAGATAGATACAGAGAAGAGGTTTTTACTTCTTATAGACTATCTTATAGAAGAGATAGAGGCAAACAAGCTCCAAAAAGAGATAAGAAGCAAGGTTCACACTCATATAGAAAAAGTCAACAAAGAGTACTTTTTAAAAGAACAACTAAAGCAGATTCAAAAAGAGTTAGGAACCGATACTGCCAGAGATGAAGAGATAGAAGAGTACCGCAAAAAACTTGAAGATAAAAAAAGTAAGATGAGTGAAGATTCCTATAAAGAAGTCTCTAAACAGATAGATAGATTTTCAAGAATGCATCCAGACTCATCTGATGCTTCTATGACTCAGACATATCTTGACTGGACTCTTGATATTCCTTTTGGAGAGTTTGCAAAAAAAGCTCTTAAGATAAAAGATGTGCAAGATCAACTAGACAAAGATCACTTCTCCTTAGAAAAACCAAAAAAGAGAATTGTTGAGTACTTTGCCGTAAAAGAACTTTTGGAATTAAGAGGATCTTCTAGTGATAGTGCTGGTGCTATTCTTTGTTTTTCTGGACCTCCAGGTGTTGGTAAGACATCTTTAGCAAACTCAATTGCCGTAGCTCTTAAGCGTCCTCTTGTAAGAATTGCACTAGGTGGGCTTGAAGATGTAAATGAGTTAAGAGGTCATAGAAGAACATATGTAGGAGCGATGCCAGGGCGTATAACTCAAGGGCTTATAGACGCAAAAAAGATGAATCCTGTTGTAGTCTTAGATGAAATAGACAAAGTCTCAAGATCTCAAAGAGGAGACCCTACTGCTGCACTTCTAGAGATTTTAGATCCAGAACAAAACAAAGAGTTTAGAGATTACTACCTAAACTTTGATATAGATCTAAGCAAGGTTATTTTTATAGCCACTGCAAACGATGTTGGACGAATCCCAGCACCACTAAGAGATAGAATGGAGTTTATAAACATAAGCTCATACACTCCTCAAGAGAAACTTGAGATTGCAACGAGATACCTCATTCCTCAAGAACTTAAAAAACATGGACTTAAAAAGAGCGAAGTAAATATCTCTAAACCAGCTCTAAAAGAGATAATCCATAGCTACACTAGAGAAGCAGGAGTAAGAAATCTTCGCCGTCGTTTAGCTGATATCTCAAGAAAAGTAGCTCTTAATATGCTGCAAGACTCTAATATTGACAAAGTCTCTGTAACTCTGAAGAATATAAAAGAATTTTTTGATAAAAGTGTTTTTGAGATTGAAAAAACTACAAAAATTCCTGTAGTTGGCGTTGTAAATGGACTTGCATGGACATCCGTTGGTGGAGATATATTAAAGATAGAGAGCATCAAGATAAAAGGTAAAGGCAACTTACAGTTAACTGGAAGCTTAGGCGAAGTTATGAAAGAGAGTGCTAGAATTGCTATGAGCGTGGTAAAAACCCTTATAGATGATAAAAAACTAAAGATTGATCTTGATAAAATCCCTCTTACATCTAAAGAAAAAGAAGATAAAACTGAGGTGGATGCAAGCGAGATCTATAAAAGATATGACTTGCATATCCACGTGCCAGATGGAGCAACACCAAAAGATGGACCTAGTGCTGGTATAGCTTTAGTTAGTGCTATAGCTTCAATTTTAAGTGATCAAAAAGCTCGTTCAGAGATAGCGATGACAGGAGAAGTTTCACTAAGTGGAGATGTTCTTCCAATAGGTGGACTAAAAGAAAAACTAATTGCTGCGCATAAAGCGGCTATTAGTAAAGTTTTGATCCCAACTAAAAACTATGAGCGTGATCTAGAAGATATTCCGCAAGAAGTGAGAGACTCTTTAGAAATTGTCGGTGTTAGCAGGATCGAAGAGGTTTTAAAAGAGATTTTAATTAAAGAGTCTTAAAAAGACTCTTCTTTATTACATCATATCAAAACAGCTGATATTTTTTTGATTAGGTCGCTATTTCTAATAGGCTTCATCAAAAAGTCATTTGCTCCACACTCTAGTGCTTCACTTTTTTTCGTCTCATCAGTTGTTAAAACAACAATTGGTAGTTGAAGAAGATTATCATCAGCTCGAACAACCTTTAGCATCTCTATACCACCCATAACTGGCATTATAATATCTAAGAGTATTAAATCTATATCATCCCTTGATTTTAAAGTATCTATTGCCTCAGCACCATTTCTAGCCTCAACAACCTCTTTTACATTTCCACTTTTTGTTAGCATTGATTTGAGAAGTTTTAGATTTATCATATCGTCATCTACTATCAATACTACTAGATCTTGTTTTGGCATTTATTATTCCCTTAAATAAATTTTTCTAAAACTAATCGTAATAGATCTTTGTTTACTGCATTTTTTATTAATTCATCAACATAAATGTTGTCATCTGATTCATCTTTTTGTGATGGATCTCCAATAAGAACTAAGTATGTTGTAGCGTCTTGTGCCTTTGTGTTTATAGAGAGTTTTTCAAGGTTTAAATCATCCAATTCCTTATCAAAAAGTATCACTCTGTAGCTGTTTGCATCTGCTAACTCTTCAAGCTTACTATAAGAGTTTACACTCTCATGTGTATAGCCTAATGAGTCTAAAAGTCGAGCATATAGTTTTAACTCAAAAGAACTTTTTTTAGCTAGTAAAATATCAGCCTTATATTGTGTTTTAACTTCCTCTTCAATGGCAAGTTTTTCACTATCTTCAACATTTTCTAAAGTGTTTGTATCTTGGGTTGGTTCTTTATACTCTTCTATGACATCTTGTTCGCTATCTTCATTTATGCTTACTATTTTATCTGCTAAAAATTGAGTTAAAAGATTTACAATTTCTGCTCGAACTAGAGGTTTAGTTGTATATTCATCAAGTCCAGCTTTTAAAAATCTCTCTCTGTCTCCCTTTAGAGCATTTGCAGTTAGTGCTAAGATTGGGACATGCGGTTTAGAAAAATCCTCTTCATAGTTTAGTATCTCAGCCGTAGCCTCTACACCATCTAAGATTGGCATCTGTATATCCATAAAAATAATATCAAAATCTCCATCTTTTCTTTTAGCAAAAGCTTCAAGACCATTACTTGCTAAGCTTACACTTAGTCCTAGATCTTCAAGAGTTCTTTTGATAAGTTTTTGGTTGATGATATTATCTTCTGCTACTAAAGCTTTTGCTTTAAACCTTGTAGTATCTAGATCTAAGTGCTTGATTTTTTCCTTGTTAATTTTACTCGCACTAAAGTTCTTATTGGAGTAGTTCTCTAGTATATTTTTTACTTTAGAGATATTTAAAGGCTCATAAATAGATTTAAATATATCTATATGTAAAGAGTCTATCTTCTTCATGTAGTACGATTTTGTTAAAAGTACAAGGGCTTGAGGAAGTCCGGCATAATAAGATAGATCTTCATCTTGAGTATAAGCATAATCAACAAAAATCAAATCATAATCAGAAGATTTATTAAGAGCGTTTAGCTCATCAAAATCTGTAAAATTTGCATAAGTAACACCATAAAAATCAAAATACTCTTTGAGATACTTCTCTTGAGTTTTTGTTTTGTGAGTATCTTTTAGTAAAAGTACATTAATATTTGAAAATTTGCCCTTTAGGCTGACCTCTAATGGCTCTGCTTCTTCAAAATCAATAGTAAAGAAGAAAGTTGTCCCTGCTCCAACTTCACTTCTAATATCAAGATGACCACCCATAAGCTCAATAAATCTACTAGAAATTGTAAGACCTAGTCCTGTTCCACCATATTTACGAGTTATCGAAGTATCTGCTTGTGAAAAAGCTTCAAAAATTCTTGATTTTTGCTCACTAGATACGCCTATCCCATTATCTTGAACTTCGAACTTAACTCTTGTTACACCTTCTGTTTCACTCTCTTGTTTTCTAATGTTAACATTTATAAAACCTCCACTACTAGTGAACTTAATCGCATTTGAGAGAAGGTTTATGATAACTTCTTTTAGTTTAGTAGGATCACCATTTAAAGGTTGTTCTAGAGCTGGATCTATAAAACAACCCAGATCTATATGTTTTTCACTTGCACGAACACCATAAACTTCGACCGCACTCTCAAACTCAACAATAGGATCAAAGGAAATATCTTCAATTTCAAGTTTATTACTTTCAATTTTTGATAGATCTAAGATATTGTTAATGATTTGTAGAAGATTTTCAGATGATTTTTCTATGATCTCTACAAACTCACTCTGCTCTTCTTCTAATCCTGTATCTTTTAAAAGTTCAGTAAACCCGACTATCCCATTTAAAGGAGTACGAATCTCATGTGACATATTTGCCAAGAACATAGACTTAGCTTCACTTGCCTCTTGAGCGACTTCTTTATCTCTTTTTGTTTGCTCAATTATCTTCTCAAGTAGATCGTATGCTTGAGCTGTACCATCTGTTGTTTGTAGATTAATTTCTTGAGTATCACTTTGGCTTGTGTCATCTGCAACTCTCTTTAGTATCTCTTCTAGGTTTTTAATATTTCTAGTAATCTCATTTGATAGAAAATAACCAAGTGTTGCTAAGATTAGTGTAATGAGCCATATTGTTAGAGCAATAACAAGAAGTTGTAGAGATGCTTCTTGAACGCTTAGAGCTCTATTTATCATCTGAGTTAAGAGTAACTCTTCTGCACTTGTAATTAAGTTGATTTTTTCAGAGTGCATTGTAAACCAAATACCTGAGCTGATATCATAGTTTCCTTGTTGACTCTCAGATATTATGGCTGTTCTTTCTGCATTTATATCTTCGAATAACTCTATCGCATCCTCATTTTCAAAAATCAAACTCATCTTATCTAAAAGTTTTGCGTCATGAAGTGATTTATAAGCTACAGAGTCAGCTTTACCAATGATGGATAACCATAGATTTAGATCTCTCTCTTGAAGTTTTTCGGAACGAGAAATGATATATGACATATACCCTCTCTCTATTCCACTATGTTCTTTGGCGTTTACCATGGACATATATACTGAATAAAGCTCATTTATATCTTTATCTATTTGATACTCTGTGATCTGTTTTAGTTCAGCAATAAGTACTTTTTGAACCTCTCCATAAATATTAGTAAAAACATCAACAAATGTTACTTTATTTCTATCTACAAGGTCTCTTGCTGTTTGAATCTGCTCTATAATTCCTTCTATAGACTTAGCACTCTGACAAGCAAGACAATTATCTTCTCCTTGCGAGTGTTCATGTATCTTTTTTTGAGTTTGGTACATATACTCACTGAACTTTTCATCTACTATCTTTCTCTGCTCTTTTAAAGAGAGTAAGATATTTTCTGATGAATTTCCAAGGTACATCGCTGTCATACCTCTCTCTCTTGCTACATTACCAATTACCTCATTTAAGTATCTATTTTCAATAATTTTTTCATGAAGCATTTTTGCACTACTATATTCTTTATATGAGCTATATAGATAGTAACTTGTCAGTAAAAAAAGAATAATTATAGGGAATAAGCTGATTAACTTAAGTCTGTTTTTTAAACCCAACTGCATTTAAGCCTCCGTACTTGAAATAAGATCTAGTTTTGTATCAATAGTGGATATAGCCTGTTGTATTACATCTTTATCTTCTGTGTTCATGATTAAATTTAACTCTTCATCAAAGCTATCTATTCTCATAGTCTCACACATTCTTTTTAGTTTAATGCAACTACTTTTAGATGCTCCAAAATCACTATTTATTATAGCTGCTCGTATCGCTGAGATATAAGCTTTTGCTTCATCTGTAAAATCAACAAGTAACTCATTAAAATTTTGGGC
Organism: Sulfurimonas sp.; assembly: GCF_023228785.1. Lineage (GTDB taxonomy): Bacteria > Campylobacterota > Campylobacteria > Campylobacterales > Sulfurimonadaceae > Sulfurimonas. Next base: position 5,596 of record NZ_JALOAN010000044.1, on the reverse strand, counting down.
GTCAATACCTATTTCACTAGCAGCCTTAGCTCTATCGTAATAAATTTGTATATCTTTTTGAGTCTCTATTTCTTCTTTAATTTCTGGAGTTTCTTCAAACTCTTCTATCTCTTCTATCTCTATTTTTTCTTCTGGCTCAAAAATATCTTCATCTAGTTCAAGATTTATAAAGTCATCATCTGCTAACTCAGGCATCTCTATCGTATCAGGAATATCTGAATCTTTGACCTCATCTTCATCTTTAAAACTCAAAAACATATCATCTTCGTTATCTTCATCAGCTACACTTTGTGAGTCCTCTTGTGTTGAGATCTGCTCTTTAGTATCTTTTTTCTTAGCAAGTGTATCTACTATCTTATAGAACATATTTAAACTCTGTTCGATCTCTAAAAGATCTTCAGAACTGTTTATCGTAGTTAAAACTTCAAAAGCATCTTCAATACGAAGATTTGCAGCTACGCCTTTTAACTTATGAGATAGTATTTTTACATTATCTATATTTTGATCACTTAGTGAATTGTATAGATCTGTTTTGAAGTCATTTGCTTGAGCTATAAAGTCTTGAACAAACTCTTCTATGAGTTCTATTGGAAGTCCAAGTTCATCACTAGCTAGTTTAGGATTATAAATATAGTCACTTCCAACTTCTAAATCTTTCCCATAGAGGGAGATTAAAGATTCTTTTTTTATCTCTTTTGGAACTTCTTTGTTTTCCTGTTGTACCTCTAAAGGCTCGTCTTCATAAATATCTTTTATTGGATCTTCGAATGCGTCAAAATCATCTATAGAGATAGTATCATCTACATCATATTTTATCTCTAGATTTTCGTTTTTATTTGCAGTTTCTTCATAATCATCTTCAATAATATCTAATGGAGTATTTAGCTTAGTAGCTGGCTTTTGTTCTATCTCTTTTTGTGCCATCTCTTGTTCTGCTTGATTTAAAACTCTAAGATTGACAAGTTTTACTGAATAGCCCATATTATTTGGGTCTTCTTTTAAGTAAATTCCTTTAATGTCTAAGTTACATCTAAAACTTTTTCCCTTTACATTGATGATGACTCTTGATTCTTGATTTGATTCTGCACAAATAACAAAATCTATCCAGTGTACATGTTTAAAATTATGAATATATCCAGGCGTTTTTACAAACAAATCTGCGAAGTCATCTGCTTCACTTATAAGTTGCGATAGAGTAGAAAAGCCTAAAGTTTTGAGGTTGGATTCATCGATCCCTATAAACTCTTTTTGATGATTATATATTAGCATTCGTATCCCTTAACTTTTAAGCATTTTTTCATAAAGTTCTTCTGCTTCTTGAATATTTTTTCTCGAAGCAACTCTTCTAGCACTCATATAGCCTGTTATTGCATCATTCTCATCATATATTGGTATGATTTCAGTTTCGCTCCAATAATAATGTCCATCTTTTCGAATACTTTTTAATACTCCATTCCAAGATTGAGAATCTTCTAAGGTTTGCCACATCTTTGTAAATACAGTCTTTGGCATATCAGGATGTCTAGTTATAGAGTGATTTTGTCCAACAAGCTCATTAAGCTCATAAGCAGATACCTCACAAAACTTCCTGTTTGCAAAAGTAATAGTACCTTCTAAGTTCATTTCACTTATCATCACACTTCCATCAGGAGTGTACTCTTCATCAACTGGAGCTACGTTATTCATCAACTTAACCTTCTGCTTAGAAATATTATGGACATAAATATATCATAATAGACAAAAAACTACACTTAGAAGTAAATAGTTTTAATTATTTTTGCATCTTTTTCGTTTAAAACTGATGCTATTTCATCGAGAGTTGTAAGCTTTAAAGCCTCAAATGTGCCGAAATGGCTTAAAAGTTTTACAACTTTTGCTTGTGATATTCCTTTTAGATTTAAAAGTTTACTCTCTTTATCGAGTTTTAGCTTTGTTTTTTTATGAAAATTTATAGCAGATCTGTGTGCTTCATCTCTCAAATTTTGTACCCATTGAAGTCTTTTGTCTGAATTTTTAAGTTTAAAAACCTCATCTCTTGTATGGATAATATCATCAGCCTTACCCTTAGCTCTATGAGATTTTGCATCGATTTTTTCTTTAGAGATGGCAATAGCGTCTATAAAAACTCCTGAACTCTCAACTATCTCTAAGGCTAGTTTTAAAAGAGTAGATCCTCCATCAATGATCCATAGATCTGGAGGGGAATTCTTAGAAAAACTATCTACTCTTCTTGTTAAAGTCTCTCGCATTTGAGCATATTCATCTTTTGCCTCAAGATGATATGTTCTATAACTTTTTTTATCAAATTTTCCATCTTCATAAACTATCATAGCTCCAACCGTAGCGACTCCTGACATATGAGAGTTGTCAAAAACCTCTACTCTATTTGGAACTCTATCTAAGCCACACAACTCTTTTAGATCGTAGAGCACTTTTTTATCATTAGAGTTTTTATCTTTTTTAAGAAGCTCATTGGCGTTTAAAATAGCTAGATCTATAAGCTGTTTTCTTTTACCTTGTTTTGGTTGTTTTATAGATGCTTTTTTTTCAAACAGATTACTTAAATACTCCTCCATAAGATCTAATCCATCAAACTCTGATGCGACTAAAATAGGTGCAACAATAGGTGGTTTCTCATCTTTGTAGAAGTTTATAAGCGCTCTTTGATAGAGTTCATCTTCATCAAAACCCTCATTTAGTGCTATATAATCATGTGAAGATGAGATAATTTTTCCATCTCTCATAAAGAGTCTAAGCACAACAGCTCTAGACTCTGAATTGGAGATAACAAAAATGTCATAATCTTCATTTGTAGCAAAGTCTATCTCACTTTTAATCTCAGATCTTGTAATTCTCTCTATCCTATCACGAAGCTCTAACGCCTCTTCAAACCTAAGATTTTCAGAGTAAAAAAGCATTTTCTCTTCTAGTTTTTTAACTAAAATCTTTTTATTTTTAATAAGCTCATAGGCTAGATCTACCTCTTTTTTGTAAAGAGCAATGGGAATATCAAGTTCACATGGACCTAAACACTTATCTATCTGATGATAAAGGCAGAGCTTTTTAGACTTTAGTGAGCCTTTTTTTTGAACAAGTTTACAGATCTCATATATGGAGTTTAAAATATCTCTAGCACCCACTGAAAATGGGCCAAAATAGACAATATCTCTATCTTTTATAACTTTTCTTGTAATCTCAAATCTTGGGTATTTCTCTGAAGTGTCTATGTAAATATATGGATATGTTTTATCATCACGAAGTAAGATATTGTATTTAGGATTTAGTTGTTTTATAAGTGAGTTTTCAAGTATAAGCGCATCATGTTCTGAGTTTACTAAGATGTAGTTCATTGACTCAGTTTGCTCTATCATCCTAGTGATTCTCAGGGAGAGTTTAGAGTTTGGCTTTAAGCTTGGAGTAAAACTAAAGTAGCTCTTTACCCTCTTTTGCAGGCTCTTTGCTTTTCCTACATATAAAAGATTTCCATCTTTATCAAAATACTCATAGATCCCAGCAGAATCAGGGAGTTGTTTTATCGTCTCTTGTAGTGTCATTTTCTTTTATATCCGTTACAGTTATCTTAGTAGATTATTTAGCATACCCACAAGTTAAAGCTCTTTTAATATTTACTATATTATTATCAAGTTCTTGTTTAGTTTCAAGATTTTTTAGCCAAAAATTAAGGAAAATTATTGAAAAAAAACCTAAAAACTATTCTTTATATTTTAATTATATCAAGCTTTACATTAAGTCTAAATGGATGTGGATATAAAAAAGCTCCCTATTACCTTGAAGATGCGCCACAAGGTGATGAAAATGTTGAGTTTATCATAAAAGAGCCAAGCAAATGATGCAGTACGATGTTATAATTATAGGAGCTGGAGTAGCTGGACTTTACGCTGCTTCACTACTTCCAAAAGAGAAAAAAGTTCTCATCATAAACAAAAGAGAGACATTCAAGTGCAATAGCTTTTATGCACAAGGTGGAATTGCCTTAGCAAAAGATGCAGATGATATTCCACTTCATATAAAAGATACGCTTGATGCTGGAGCTGGACTTTGCGATGAAGATGCTGTAAAGATTTTAAGCAACAACTCTAGAGGTGTGATAGATGATCTTATAGCCCGCGGATTTATATTTGACTGCGATAAAGATGGTAACTTACTCTATACAAAAGAAGCAGCGCACTCAACAAGCAGAATCATCCATGCAGGTGGAGATGCTACAGGTAGGTATGTTCACTACTTTTTACTAAAGAACAACCAACACTCAATGCTTAGTGATGCTAGAGTTGTAGATCTACTCATTAAAGATGATGTCTGCTATGGAGTAACTGTTCTTGACAATAGACAAAGCACAAATATCTATGCAAAAGATATCATCATAGCTAGTGGTGGAGTTGGCTCTCTCTTTGAGTATCACACAAACGCACCGTGCATCAGCGCAGATATGCAAGGTCTTTGTTTGATGAAAGGTATCGAACTTGAGCACATGGAGATGATGCAGTTTCATCCTACTGTTTTTGTAAAAAGCGAAAATGCTCAAAAACTTCTCCTAACAGAAGCTCTAAGAGGTGAAGGTGCTACCATAGAAGATGAAAATGGTAAAAGATTTCTTTTTGATTATGATGAGAGAGGCGAGTTAGCTTCAAGAGACATCGTGAGCAAATCCATCTACGACTACACTAAAAAAACAGGACTTAAAACATATTTAAACCTTGAAAATTTTGACTTTGAGTATTTTATAAAAAGATTTCCAAATATCTATAAAAACCTAAGAGATATAGGCTTCAAGGTACCATATCAAAGAGTTCCAATTTCACCAGCATTTCACTATGCCATCGGTGGTATAAAAACTGATTTAAAGGCCAAAGTACCAAAGATAGATGGACTCTACGCTATTGGCGAAGTAGCTTCTGTTCGAGTTCATGGGGCAAATAGACTCGCATCAAACTCTCTTTTAGAAGGTCTTGTTTTTGCAAAAGAGGCTGTAGATGATATACTCTCTAACACAAAACCAAAAGAGATGATAGAGTTTAAGGTAAGCGATGAAATTATGAGTCTCAAAGAGGACAAAGAAAAGAAGAATGAACTTCGCCAAATAATGTGGCAAAATGTCTCTATAGTGAGAACAAAAAGAGGTTTAAATGAGGCATTAGATAGAATTAATGCTCTTTTAAAAGAAAATATTGGTAAACTTTTGAAGTTTCGTTTACTTACAGCAAAAGAGATAGTTCTCTCAAGCCTAGCTAGAGAAAATTCTATTGGTGTACACACAATTTTACAGGAGAAAGAATGACTAGAGTAGAAGAAAGCGTTCAAGCAATCGACTTAGCCGTTGAGCCATTTGGTTGGTTATTGCTAGCGATTTTTATAGTAGGCTATTACTTTATAGCAGCAGAAGAAAAGTACCATATAAACAAGGCTAAACCAGCCCTATTTACAGGTACTTTTATGTTTATGTTGCTCGGTGGTTATTATGCAGCAAATGGCTTAGATTTTTCAGCATTTGATGTAGAAATTGCACACCTTATACTAGAGATCGCAGAGATTTTCTTCTTCTTATTTGTTGCAATGACCTTTATTGAAGCACTAA
>NZ_JALOAN010000010.1 GCF_023228785.1 Sulfurimonas sp. | reverse complement strand
TACAACTCTGTAGAAGTTTCTTCCAAGTTTTATCCTATCTTCTAGCTCAAAGCCCGTTTTATCACTTACTACAATCTCATAGTGGTCATTTTTAAGCTCACGCCCAGCTATGAGTCTCTCAGGATTGATGGGGTTAAAGCTTCCATAAATATCATAACCAACAGCCACAACTCTAACAGGCTTATCAGCACTTGGGAGTTGAATATTTTGAAAGGTAAGAGCCTCACTTTTGTCGATTCCATTCATAACATAGAGTATGTCTTTGAAGTCTTCATGAACTCTTGAGGGCTCAGCAAAAGGACCTAAAGTGTTCTCTTGAACTATCCATAGATCTGCACCTACATCATTTAGTAAGATCTCAGCCTCAACCATCATCCCACGGTAAACACCAATCATAATAAGAACAATTCCAAGGAGCATACCAACCCCCATAGCAGTTACAATAAACTTTCCAAGAGTGTGTTTTATATCTCTTGCGGCTAAATTAATCATCTAAATATCTTCATACCATCGCTAAGTGGTTTGTTTGAATTTTTATGAATAAGAAGCTCACTATCAACACTAATGCCACTAGAGATGGCAACTTCATCATCATTTTGTGCTAAAACAGTAACAGGAGTAAAGTATGCTTTATTTTCTTTTACAACCCAAAGACCTTTTTTAGACTCTTTTGTACGCATAATAGTGAGGGGAACTTTTAAAACATTTTCATGCTTTGCTGTTTTTATATTTACCTCTGCTTGTTCGTTTATATAAAACTTACTTGGAGTGACACTAAATGCTACTGCAATCTCTCTCTCAAGTGTTACAGCATTACTAATCGCCACAACTCTCTCTACTACACCTTGAAGTTTTTCATCTGGTTTGGATCTTAACACTATAGATGCATCTTGACCGAGTTTTATATTATGAGCTAGTCTCTCATCTACATTTACTACAACCCAGAGTGTTTTTGGATCTACTATTTTAAAGATAGGAGTTGATGGCAAAACATATTGTGCTAGCTCCGCATCTTTTGAAACTATATATCCATCACTTGGAGCGTAGATTTTGAGTCTTTTTAGCTTCTCTTCTGTAGCCTCTATAGTTTTAGCAAGTCTCTGGATTTCTAGTTTTGCAGATGCTATCTTTGCTTTTGCAGAATCCATTTGCGCGCGCATATTTTGTAAATCGCTATGGGCTTTGTCAAACTCTGCTTGAGTTGCGTATCTATCTTCTAGTAATTTTTTATATCGGTTATTAGTGACCAAGATAAGTGACTCTTGAGCTTCTAGGCTCTCAAGATTACTTTGTGAAGTGTGAACTTCATGTGTAGCTTTTTTAAGTGCTACTCTTTGCTCATCTAAGAGCATAGGCAAATCTACAGGGTCAATACTTAGTAGTAGATCTCCCTTTTTTACCCATTCTCCCTCATCAAAGAAGATCTTTTCTATCTTTCCTCCACTCTGTGCAGTAATAGTATAGATGTTCTTTGCATCCACATTTCCAATCCCTTTAACACTTACAAACAGATCCCCATAAACAGGCTTAGTCGTGCTAAAAGTTGATTTTGTTACATATACTTTGTTGTAAAAAACAATAATTCCTAAAGCAATAACTATCGCACCAATACTATATTTTATCCATGCACTCATTGTATGATTCCTTGTAAGTAGTCTAGTCTGTTGATAATGTTATTTATACTAAATTTGGCTTCTAAAAGCCCTAAGCTAGCAAAAAGATAAGTTGAAGATGCATCAAGAACTTCTATGTATGTTGAAAGCCCCTCTTTGTATCTAGCCTCAACAATCTCTTTAGCTGCTTGTGAAGACTCTAACAGCGCTTCTTTAGCTTTTACTGTGTGTTTGAATTTTTTAAGATCAATAATGAGTCTTTGCATCTCATCTTCAAGAAGTAATTTTTTAGAGTTATAACTCTCTTTTGACTCATCTTTTGCAATGCTAAACTGCTGAGTCTGCGCACTCACTCTCCCACCACTATATATGGGAATATTTATAGAAATACCAACCATGGATGTATCATATTCGTTTAGAGTATCTTGATGCGAGTATGATGCTATTGCATCTATAGAGCCATAGTGCCCGGCTTTTGAGGCTTTATATAAAAACTCATCTCTGTGTATCTGTTGTTGTTGACTTTTGGCTTCATAGTTATTTGCTAAAATCTTCTCAAGAAGAGAGTGTGAATCCTCTATATTATTCTCTTTTATTACACTATTATCTTCAAAGGTAGTATTTGGGTCTATTTTTTCTCCCATGTATAAGGAGAGGGTAGAGAGAGCTTTGTTTAGTTCAGATTCTATCTCAGCTAGACTATCTTCTGCAATATACATCGCACTGAGAAGGCTTAGTGCATCTGCCTCAGTTTTTAAACCCTCTTTTACAAATGCTTTTGCTTGATTGTATAGCTCTTCTTTTGTTTGAAGATCTTTTTTTCTTACTTCAAGTGCTTTTGTTTGAAGAAGTACAATGTTGTACTGGATCTTTACACTATAAGCAAGAAGAGCTTTTTGATTATTCAAAGATAAGGATGCAATCTCTTTGTCCTTTTCATAAGCGCTAATTGTAGAGGTAGTTTTAGAAAAATCATAAAGCTTTTGGTTAAGTTGTACACCAGCTTGCCAGCTATCATCTTCTATGGTGCTAAAGCTTCCATTTTGTGGCATAACAAAAGTGTCTATTGGATTGTATTGTGCACTTGCATTGATCTGAGGAAGATAATCAGCCTTTGCAATCCCAACCATAGCCTCAGTTTTTGAGACACTAAGTGAGAGCTTTTTAATATCAGGATGATATTTGAGTGTCTTATCTATACACTCTTTTTGCGATAAGGTGTTTGCTTGGAGTATTAAGCCAAAAAGACATATATGTAAAAACAATAACTTCATTTTATAAAATCCTCTCTCATAAGGTTTGTATTTTGTATCATACATTATTCTTGTGAAGTTATTGTGAATTTACTATAGGAACCTCGTCACACTTCTCCCAACCTCGTCACACCTCTCCTGAGGTGTGACGCATATATATACATTCCACCTCAGGAGAGGATGGAACGAGAAAGAGATGTAGAACTTTAAAGTTGTCAGACTCTCAGAAGTAAGGCTTCTCGGAATCCTACCAATGCTAAATATGTTTTAGGAGTTAAAATAGTGATGATTAAAAACTAACAAAATTCCCAAGTAAACTAATAAAAAATAAGAGTACAATGGTTATATCGTAGTGGTGAAAGGATTATAAAATGAGTGAACAAGAACTTCTTCTCCTGTTTGTAGGAGTAATTGCAGTATGCATGGTTATCATCACTCCGGTTGTCGTTTTCTCTATTGTAGAGCGCACTAAAACCATGTATAAACTAGATACCTTTATTGACCTTGCTCAAAAGGAGTTTTCTACTCTTTCAAAGAATCTTTGTGTCATTACCCAGCAGAGTAGTGATTTACTAAAGAGACTAGCAAATGAGAGCCAATTTTTAACATCCAAGGCTTCTAATGGGATTACTAAGTTAACAACCGCCTCTATCGCATTTAATGCATTGTCACAGTTTTTTAAAGAAAAACCAAAAAATAAAGAGGACAAAATGAACAATAATAATTTACTAGGCTTCACACTTGGCGCAGCTATCGCAGGTGTTGGTGCATATTATGTATTTAAAAACAAAGATGAGATTTCAAAAAAAATCAATAAGTTAGAAGAGAGTGTTTCCGATGAATTTGGAGATTTATTTGATAACGCAAAAGAAAAACTAGAAGGGCTAGTTGATGCATTCCAGTCTACAGCAGAAGAGTTTTTACATGGCGGAACTGTAGATGAGACTAAAGAGTATGAGATCAAGCAACTCGTCAAAAAACTTGAAAAACTTCAAAAAGAGATAGGAGCATTTAGTATAAAAGGTTAATCTTTTATACAAGTGTACCTCTCATGCACAAAGTTAACTTGACTGACTTTGTGCAAAATACTTCTAATCTATCTGCTCTTTAACTCTTTTACTGATATCTTTAAAGCATTAACTAAATTTTCTATACTCTCTATGCTGTGAGTATAATTCACACTAATTCTGAGCCAACTAGGTTTTTCATTTTTGTTTAAAACCTTTGATATGCCAAAGAGATCGTGTCCGTAAGGTCCGGCACAACTGCATCCCGCTCTTGTTTGGATCCCAAAGTTAAGTGAGAGTTTCTCACAAAGCTCATAGGGTGTGATTCCATGAAAGTTTATGGCTAAGATGCCAACACTACTATGAGCTTGATTTTGCCCGTAGATTGTGTGTTCTCCGACATCTTTTAGTGAATCTTTTAATATCTTAAATAACTCAACTTTTCTCTCTTGAATCCTTTTAATACCTATCTCGCCTCTTAGCTGATAAGCAAAAGAAGCTTTGATTAGTTGAAGGATTGCAGGAGTTCCTGCATCTTCTCGGATCTCAATATCGGAGTTAAAAATATGCTCATCTGGCGAGACATAAGCAACAGTTCCACCACCTGCAAAAGTAGGGGATTCTTTATCATTTATAAGTTTTTTTCTTATTGCTAAAAGCCCACAAGTGCCAGGTCCGCCTAGAAGTTTGTGAGGCGATAAAAACAGGGCATCAAATAACTTAGAATCAACATTTAAACATGGCGAAGATGCAGCACTATCAAAAGCTACAATAGCTCCATATCTTCTAAGTAGTTTGGAGATCTCTTCATAAGGAGGGATGATCCCAGTTACATTTGAAGCAGTAGAAAATGCACCTATGATCTCTCTTTCTTTGTTTTTCTCTAATGCATCTGCTAAAAACTCTAGATCTACATTTCCAGTAAGATCTAGTGGAACTCTTAGCGTGTCACATACTCCCTCTCTGTAACTTATCTCATTTGAGTGATGCTCAAATGGACCTATGATGATGAGCGGTTTTTGCATCTGTAGATCTATCTTAAACCTAGATCTAGTAGCTGGTGGGATATACAGCCCTAAGAGTTCTTGAAACTTCTTTATAGCTCCAGTTGCTCCACTTCCACAAGGAAGCAAAACAAAGTCACTCTCAAGCTCAAGATGCCGCTTAAGATTTTCTCTTGCTATGTCGTAGTAAAAAGAGGTAGTCTTTGCATCACTTGCAAACTCAGAGTGAGTGTTTGCGTAAGTTTTTAAAACCTCTTGAAGTCTCTCCTCTATAGGTCCAAATGCAAGTCCTGAAGCTGTATAGTCAAAATAGTTCTCTTTGTTTACTCCAATTATATCTTTTGAGATCTCAGAAAAACTCACATCTGGATCTACAAATGGTCTAAAAATGTCGTTGTTTTTTTTCATATTTTAATTTCCAATTATGAGTACAGAGCAGTACTTAGATATCTCTCTCCCGTATCACACAGTATAGTAACTATAGTTTTTCCTCTGTTGTGCTCTCTACTTGCTACAAGTCTTGCAGCATGAGCATTTGCTCCGGCTGATATACCAACTAAAAGACCATCATTTTTTGCTAAAGCTTTTGAAGTAGCAAATGCATCTTCATCGCTTACTTGTATAACTTCGTTTATGATCTCTGTATTTAAAACCTTTGGAATAAAACCAGCACCGATACCTTGGATCTTGTGAGGTCCTGCTTTTCCTCCTGAAATAACAGGTGAGCTTGTTGGCTCAACTGCTATGATCTCTATGTTAGGATTGTTCTCTTTTAGTGCTTCTCCTATTCCAGTTAACGAGCCACCAGTTCCAACTGCTGCTACTAAGATATCAATCTTCCCATCTGTATCTCTTAGTATCTCTTGAGCAGTAGTGCTTTTATGTACAGCAGGATTTGCTGAGTTGTTGAACTGTTGAGGCATGAAACTATTTTTGTCCTCTTCATTGAGCTCTGCTGCTTTGTCAATAGCACCTTTCATCCCAAGTGCTGCTGGAGTTAAAACTATGTTAGCACCAAGAGCACTAAGGAGTTGTCGTCTCTCTAAGCTCATAGATTCTGGCATAGTAAGAGTTAGTTTTAAACCCTTTGAGGCACAAACCATTGCAAGACCAATCCCAGTGTTTCCACTTGTTGGTTCTATGATAAGAGTCTCTTTATTTATCTTTCCATCAGCTATGCCTGCATCTATCATAGCAAGAGCAATTCTATCTTTTACAGAGCTAGTAGGATTCAAAAACTCACACTTACCTAGAATGATTGTATTTGTCTCATTTGAGATACTGTTTATCTTTACAAGTGGAGTATTTCCAATTAACTCAGTTACATTTTGTGCTATTTTCATAAGTCTATTTCCTTAATATTATTTCACACCCTCAAGGGGTACCTAGTAAAATGAAGGGAACCCTTCATTTATTTGTTACGATGTCGGGAGTAATCCCGCCATCTACGCTAATACCCCAAGGGTACTCCGTCGTGCGCGCTTGGTTTCCTTCGGCAGGAAGCCCTCGGCAATTGTGCCTTTTTATATGTGGTATATAATGTTTTGAGAGTCTTGTTCTAAAAACTCTTCTAACTCTTTTAAAGAGAGTGAAAATATCCCTTTAATTTTCTCTTGTGTATCTTGCCAAAAAGCCTCAAGCATGTTGTTGTTGCTTTTGTTGTCAGTTTGAGCCATACAACACTCTAATGAGTTTAGTATTTCAAACACGCTTATTTCGCTTGTAGGTTTAGATAGTCTATAACCGCCGTTAGATCCTCTAACACTCTCAACCAAAGCGGCTTTTTTTAGAAGAACTAAGATTTGCTCAAGATAGTTTTGAGGAATATCCCCTTTGCTAGCTATATCTTTTATCTGTAACAACTTCTTGCCATCTTCTTCTTTTGCAAGCACTATCATGGCTGTTAAACCATAAGCACCTTTTGTTGAAACGATTGCCAAAACATATCCTTTTTTTTAAAGTAGAAAATAATAACAGATTTATTTTTTAAAGTCAAGTAAGTTTATAGAGATAGTGTAGATTGAGCTTTTTGATTAATTTATAAACTAGATTCCGTGTCAAGCACGGAATGACGGACACGCACGGGAATGACAAGATACACATGGAATGACAAGATATGCACGGAATGATAAGATACGCACGGAATGACAAGATATGCACGGAATGACAAGATACACATGGGATGACAAGACACGCATGGAACGACAAGACGCGTCATCCTGAACTTGATTCAGGATCCAACTTAACAATTGTTCAGAGCATTCATTTACTTTTATTGCTAAAAAAAAGTAAAATTGAGCTTATTTTAAACTCAATACTATATAGTTTTACTAAACAAACGATTAGGAATAGATAATGAGAATTATATTACTCGGAGCACCTGGTGCTGGAAAAGGTACACAGGCAGGATTTTTAACAAAAAAGTTTAATATCCCTCAAATCTCTACAGGTGATATGTTAAGAGCGGCTATAAAAGCAGGCACAGAGATGGGAAAAATGGCAAAAGCTGCTATGGATGCAGGTCAACTTGTAACTGATGAGATAATCATAGGACTTGTAAAAGATCGCATAGCAGAGGATGATTGCAAAAATGGATATCTTCTTGATGGTTTTCCACGAACACTAGCTCAAGCAGATGCAGTTACAGACGCAGGAATTAAAATAGATGCAGTTATAGAGATTGATGTTGCAGATAGCGAGATAGTACAAAGAATGTCAGGCAGAAGAGCTCATCTTGCAAGTGGAAGAACTTACCACTTAGTTTACAATCCTCCAAAAGTTGATGGTAAAGATGACATAACTGGCGAAGATCTAGTTCAAAGAGATGATGATAAAGAAGAGGTAGTTCTTGACCGCTTAAAAGTTTATCATGAGCAAACAGAGCCACTTATAGGCTACTACAAAGAGCAAGCTTCTAAGAATGATTCACTAAAATATATCACAGTTGATGGAACAGCTGATATCGCAGATGTTGAGACTTCTATAGTTTCACAATTAGGTTAGATCGGAATTTTGAACTTTAAAGCCTAACAGTGCGAAGCTAAAGCATCGCTTCCCAAAAAGATGCTTTAGCTTGAAGCTTGTTAAGCTTTCGGAAGCGAGGTTTTAACCTCGTAGATAAAGTTTAACAGTAACTTAGTCCTTCAAAGCCCAAACGGATTTCGAGGCTCAAAGTTCCTACTTCTTAAGTATAATAGTCGTTGACTTCTTAAAGTCAAAGTACTTCTTCGCAACTTCTAAAACTTCTTTTGAAGTTACTTTGTTTATATTTTCTTCATAAGTTAAAAGCGGAGTTAGATCTCCACGAACCAAATAACTACCGAACAAATTTGCAACAGACGATGAACTCTCCAGCGAGTAAATAAAATCTGCTTTTGTGTTGATCTTAACTTTGTCAAGTTCAGCCTTAGTTACTTCACTCTCTTTCATTAGATCTATTTGCTCTATTAAGATCTTCTCAACATCCTCAGCTTTTACACCAGGGTTACAAGATGCTAAAAATATAAAAAGACCTGGATCTATGTTTTCCATATTGTAGGCATATACCTGATTTACTAGGTGCCTTTTATCAACTAACTCTTTGTATAGTCTTGAACTCTTTCCAGAGTAGAGGATCTCAGAGATCACACTAAGTGTTACTTGATCTCTGCTTTTAAAGTCAGGAACATGAAAAGCTATAGCTAAGAGTTCAACTTCGCTTTCTTTATGAATAGTAACTCTTTTTGCTCCATCTTGAGGAGGCTCTACAAACTTAAACTCAGGAATCTTAGTTCCATTTTCTATGTGAGAAAACTCAGCCTCAGCTTGTTTGAAAACATCTTTTGGATCTATGTCACCTGTAACCATTAAAATGGCATTGTTTGGTTTGTAGTAAGTTTTGTGAAAATCTTTTATATCGTCAATAGTCCATGTTTGAATGTCATTCATAAACCCTATCGGAGTCCAGTGGTATGGGTGGTAAACATATGCGTTGTTAAAAAGTGAGAAGTATAAGTAACCAAGTGGAGAGTTTTCAGTTCTCCAACGTCTCTCTTCAGCTACAACATCACGCTCAGGTTGAAATTCATCATCTTTTAGATTTAGATTTTCCATAAGTTCAGCATAGAGTTTCAAAGATTTACTAAGATTGTTTGTGCTTGATTTTATGTAGTAGTGAGTGTAGTCAAAGCTCGTTGAAGCGTTGTTTACTCCGCCTATGCTTTTTACTTCTTTGTCAAATTCACCAGACTTTAGGTTCTTTGTAGATTTAAAATTCATATGCTCTAACATATGAGCAATGCCCGTTTTTCCCATGATCTCGTTTCTACTTCCAACCTTGTAAAAGATGTCCGTAGAGATCACATTTGTAGAATTTTGCAGTGGAATTACAACTATCTGTAGTCCATTTTTTAGTGTTTTTGTCTCATAATGAGGTAGTGATGATGCCATTAATGTCCCTAAAGTTAGTAAGAATGCTAAGAATATTTTCATGCTCTATCTGCACCTATAGCTTCTGTAATATTTGTATATCCATCAGCTTTTATAAGCTCTATAAGCCCTTTGTTTATGTTCATAACTAGATCTGGTCCGTTAAATACTAATGAACTATAGACTTGAACTAAAGATGCTCCAGCTTTTATACGTCTGTAAGCTTCCTCTGCGGAGTCAATCCCGCCAACTGAGATAAGGGTAGTTTTACCATAAAGTTCTTTTGCAATAGCCTCAAAGACCTCAAAACTCTTCTCTTTTAAAACTTCGCCACTTAGTCCGCCTATATCTTTTGGATCTTTTACAAGTGAATAGTCTACAGTTGTGTTAGTTGCGATGATGCCATCAGCACCTTTTTCAACTGCCATCTTAGTAAGTGCTACTGCATCTTCTTTTGTCATATCAGGCGCAATTTTAAGAAGTATTGGCATATCTGTAAGTGCTTTTGCTTCTTTGAAAAGTTCTGTGATAAACTCTTCGTTTTGTAAATCTCTAAGTCCTGGAGTATTTGGAGATGAGATATTTATAACAAAGTAATCACCCAAACCATCAAAAGTTTTTATGAGTTTTGTGTAGTCACTTATGGCATCTTTTTCTGTAGTTGTTTTGTTTTTACCAATATTTACACCTATTGGAGTTGTAAATGGGTAGAACTTTTTAAGTCTTTTTTGAATCTTTAATGCGCCATCATTGTTAAAACCCATAGCATTTTGTAGAGTTTTCTCTTCTATGTGTCTAAACATTCTGGGCTTTGGATTTCCATCTTGTGCAAGAGGTGTGATAGTTCCTATCTCGCTAAAACCAAATCCTAGGATCTGTATACCGCGAAGCATAGTTGCATTTTTATCAAATCCAGCTCCAAGACCAACAGGGTTTAAAAACTCTCTGTTAAAGAGTTCTTGTTTTAAAGCGTCATCACTCACAAAGTGAGACTCTAAAAAAGAGTTAAATGGCATCTGACATATATTTGCAACCCTTAGTGCAGTCTCCGCTAAAAGGTGAGCCTTTTCTGGATCTAGTTTAAAAAGCCAAGGTTTTATAGTTTCATAATTTATCATCTTTTTAAATTTGCCTTTGTAAAATTTTTTCGATTATACTATTATTAGAATAACATAACGATAAAGGAATTTTATGAAAGTTTTAGTACCACTAGCTACTGGGTTTGAAGAGATAGAGGCTGTATCTATTATAGATGTTTTAAGAAGAGCAGAAATTGAAGTTTTGGTAGCTTCTCTTAATGGGGCAAACGCTGTAAAAGGGGCAAACGGCATAAGTATTGTAACTGATATAAATATCAAAGATGTAAAGGTTAACGAGCTTGATATGATAGCACTTCCAGGTGGATGGGATGGAACTCATGCCTTAGCTGATGATGAAAATGTGCAAAATATACTAAAAGAGATGGATAGTAAAGGTAAAAATATAGCAGCCATCTGTGCGGCTCCTTATGCACTTCATAGAGCAGGGGTTTTAAAGCAAAGCTATACTTGTTATCCATCAGTAGAAAAAGAGATAAGAGAGGAGGGCTATGTAGGAGATGGTACAATGGTTGTTGAAGATGCAAATGTCTTAACATCTCGTGGACCTGCAACTGCTATGTGTTTTGCTTTAGCTATTGTTAAAAAATTAAAGGGCGAAGAGACTTACCAAATGGTAAAAAATGGACTCTTAGCGGACTTTTGTGAAAAAAAATGATGAGAAAATTATGAAACATATTATTATATTACTTAGTGCTTTAGTGCTTTTTGTAGGTTGTTCGACTCTAAAAATAAGTAGGGATTATGACGATACTTTTGATTTTTCTAAACAAAAAAGTTTTGTTATTAAACATGAAGATAAAGTCGGTAAAGATACACTTTTATACGACAGAATCATTGACTCCTTAGAATCAAATCTGCAAGCTAAGGGTTATAAAAAGAGTTCCAAAGAGGAGGAAGCTGACCTTATCTTTGTATTTCATATAGATATTCAACAGAAAAATGATATCCAAACAAGCTACCAGATGATGGGTTTTGGTATGTATAGGTATGGCGGAGCTGCGGTTTCAACTACAAATACTCACAGTTACGAAGAGGGCACTTTAATTATAGATGCACTAAACCCAAAAAATAAAAAGATAGTTTGGAGAGTTACAGGAATACAAGAGATAAAAGATAAGAAAACTCCTCAAAAAAGAAAAGAGTATATAGACTCTGCCATCACAAAGATGATGAGTACTTTTCCAAAGTAGAAAGTTCTAATACTTTTCTACTTTATTTTTTTTAAAGACTAGATTTTTTAGACTTCTCTCTTCATCAAGGCTCTCAAACTCTTTTAGGTTTGGAAGTCTCTCTTTAAACTCAAACTCAGGAGCTAGCTCACATATAAGCTCTTTTAAAAAAGAAGAGTCAAGCTCTGGCGAGTTTAAACAAGCTAGTAAGATGCAGTTGTCCGATGAGATCTCTGGAAGCTTTGCAATGATTTTTCTATAATCTTTTGTAGCTTCAAAACTTCCTCTTTGAAAACTTGGTGGATCTATAATTATGAGATCATAAGGACCTTTTTTCTTGATACGAGAAAAAGACTTTAAGATGTTGTAAGGCGCAAAATTAACACCTTTAGTATTGAGATCATTTATGTGATGGTTTGAGCGACCTATACTTAGAGATGCTTTACTCATATCTATGTTTGAGACACTCTTCGCACTGCCAAAAAGAGCTGCCACGCTAAAGGCACAAGTGTATGAAAAAAGGTTTAGCACACTCTTGCCTTTTGCATTCTCTCTTACAAATTCTCTTCCTATTTTCATGTCGGCAAAGTAACCACTGTTACGGTTTGAGAGTAAATTTAGTCTGAATTTCATACCATTTTCAAGAGCAAAGATCTCATCACTTAACTCTCCTACAATTACCTCAGTTGGAAAATTTTTTTTGTATCTTCTTTGTAAGATTAAAGTTTCGTGTCTTGTTCTCTTTATAAAAGCTTTTAAGAGATCTAGTAGTTCGCCCTCGTTAGGATCTTCATCGTACAAAGCCACACTTAAAACTGTGTCAATAGAGTCAATAGTGAGATGTTTAAAACCATCATAAAGTCCACCACGACCATGAAAGAGTCTTTTAAATTCAGCACTTATATCTTTAGAGTTTAGAGAAATATGTGTATTTAAGTTTTGTAGAGTCAAAGTTAGCCCTGTTTTTTTGATGAAAGTTTATCTATTTTATTTGAAAGCTTACTTTAAAAATAAAAGGTATAGTTATTGCTTATAGTTTTTAAAAAACAGGAGTAGGTTATGTTAGTTGGTAGTTCTACAAGTGCTTTTTACTATAGTAAAAACAAAGAAGAAACACGGGAATCTGATATAGCGTTTGCTTTAAATGATGAAAAACAAACTCAAACTCAAATAAAAGAGTATAAGAGTCGTGACGAGATAAACGCAGAAGATACGGCACTTCAACAGTTTAAAAAAGACCTAACAGAGAAGGGTTCTTTTAAATTTATGCATGATTTTAATATGCAAAAGATAGAAGAGATGCTAGAAGAGTATAAGAAAAAATTAGAAAAAGAATTAGAAGATAATCCAGACTCAAAGATGGATATTGATCAGATGCTAAATGAGTATAAAAAACAGCTATTAGAGAGATTTAGAGAGCTTGAAGATGATAAAGGCGACTCAAAAACTATCCTTAGTACAAGTCGTATGGCTTTTGAGATTGCCGACAAGCTAAAACCCAAGTTAGAGGATATTTTAAACTTTTAGGTTTTACTTTTTGTAGTACTACTTGTTGATTACTTTTAGTTTTACAAAAAGACCATTATCTTTTTTAAAAACATCTACTGCAGTTTCTATTGGAGTTTTTTGTCTTTTTAGACTTCCTTGGACTGAGTGAAGAACATGAGCAAATTTTTGAAATAGTGGAGCTACTATATAGTTGATATGATCTTTTTTTAGCATATCTGCTAGTGCATATATAACACAATAGTAAACACTTTTATTGATGGATCTTTGAATAAGATAATCGCGCATAATATTTATATTGTTATATAAAACTTCTTTGTTTTCTTCACTTAGTACACTATTTTCTTGGGCTCTTTTTAAATCATGTTCTATCTCTTCTTCTATATCATGATTTTGTTTTTCCACAAGAGTATTTATATTTGGACATATTTTTTTTAACTCATCAAAGAGCTCATCTTTTTCTAGTCTTTTAGTTGAGGCTTCATAAGTATATACTTTATCCTCAAAGTACTCATGGTTAAGTGCTTTTATAAGTTGAACTGCTATATTTAAGTAGACATATTTGTCTTCTTTATTGTTATCAAATTCTATACCTGTATGAGAGATAATAGGCTTTGGACCAACATATTTTAATTCCATAATAATATCCTTAATTTTATGTTATAAAATGAAAGAAACCTTCATTTATTTTGTCACACCAAAGGAACAAAGTCCCTTTGGCTACGCTAATACCCAAAGGGTACTCTGTCGTGCGCGCTTGGTTTTCTTCGGCAGAAAGCCCTCGGCACTAGTGCCTCTTTGAGTTTATTTATAAGTAGTTTATCATTTTATACATTAAATCTAAAATGCATAACATCGCCATCTTGTACGATGTACTCTTTACCTTCTAGTCTCATCTTTCCAGCTTCTTTTGCCTTTGCTTCTCCGCCATAAGTTATAAAGTCTTCATAAGAAATGACCTCCGCACGAATGAAACCTTTCTCAAAGTCATTGTGAATGGCAGCTGCTGCTTTTGGTGCAGTTGAGTTTTTTCTAATAGTCCAAGAACGAACCTCTTTAACGCCTGCAGTAAAGTAACTCATAAGCCCTAACTTATCAAAACCTTTTTGTATGATCTGTTCTAGTCCTGACTCTTCTACACCTAGATCTGTTAAAAATTCTTGCGCTTCATCATCTTCAAGACCGATAAGTTCTTCTTCAATCTTCGCACATAGCTTGATGAGTTCGCAATTGTTTTTAGTAGCATGATCTCTAAGTGCTATTACATAATCATTGTCTTGTAAAAGACCATCTTCATCAGTATTAGCTCCATACATAATCTCTTTGTTAGTTAAAAATCTAACTTCTGAATTTAGCTGCTTATATATTTCACTATCAACATCTTTGAAATTTCTTGCTAATTCACCCTCAGCTAAAAACTCCATCAACTCTTCTGCCATATCTAGCATCTCTTTTGCACTCTTATCTGCTTTTGCTTGTTTTTTTAGTCTATCAATACGGTTAGATAAAACTTCAATATCAGCAAGAATAAGCTCACCTTCGATAATCTCAACATCGCGAAGTGGATCTATGCTACCCTCGTTATGAACAATGTTTTCATCATCAAAACATCTTACTATTTGAAGGATGACCTCAGTTTCGCGTATGTTTGAGAGAAACTTGTTTCCAAGTCCTTCACCTTTTGAAGCACCTTTTACTAGACCTGCGATATCTACGAAATCAAGTGTAGAGTACTGAATTCTC
This sequence comes from Sulfurimonas sp., assembly GCF_023228785.1. Taxonomy (GTDB): domain Bacteria; phylum Campylobacterota; class Campylobacteria; order Campylobacterales; family Sulfurimonadaceae; genus Sulfurimonas. Next base: position 56,758 of record NZ_JALOAN010000010.1, on the reverse strand, counting down.
TGGGGGTTTACTATCTTTGCAAGTTCTGTTAATCTTTTATCTGGAACAGGAACAACAGCCTTGTTTGGCTCTATGGTACAAAATGGATAGTTTGCAGCCTCTGCGTTTTGCGCTTTTGTTAATGCATTAAATGTTGTTGATTTACCGACATTTGGAAGTCCTACTAGACCTATACTTACACCCATTTCTTCTCCGATATATATTTATATTTGTTTGTTTCTTTAATACTGTTTAATGATGAGACAGTTAAGATAAATGGCATTATACTCTTACAATACTTTCAAGTGATTGAGGGATAAAAATATGATAATTTGAGAAAGGTCTTTGAGTTTATAAAACTTCTTCTCTTAGAGCATCTCTCGCTGCTTTGTCTACTAGAGTAAAGATCTTGTCAATCATGTTTTTGTCTTTATCTTTTTTATGACCTTTAACTTTTACAAAATCACACTCTATATTATCTGTAAGTCTGTAAAATTCTTTGTATAGTTCATAGTTTTTTATAAGAGTTTTTTTACTGGTCATATAGTTGTTTTTTTCAAACTTTTTACGCCTATCATAAAGCCCAATAATATTTTGACAATCTGTAAAAATAATAACTTTTCTCTCTTTTACACTTATCTTATTTAGTGCCCAAAGCAAGGCTTCTAGTTCAAGTTTAGATGAGCTAGTATCTTCAAATTTTTTAGTAAAGACATCTTCTTTAGAGAGAGTAATAGAGTGTAGTTCATCTTCATTTAGAAGTAGATAAGCACCAAAACCAAACTTTTTTTGAGGATTGGCACTACCATCTGTAAATAAGTATAGATTTGGCTTTTTAGTGTTTGTTTGCATCTATATAGAGATTCTTTTTATTGGTTTTGTTAATAGATATCCACCAATAAGAATGGGAATTATCCCTAACATTTGACGAAATTCTGGCACTTCATTTAAATATACAAAAGCAAAAAAAAGTGTTAAAGGAGGTACAAAAGCAATCATAGCACTTACCTTTGTGATAGAGATCCTATGAAGTGCTTCCATCCATAAAATCTTAGAGATGCCAAAGATAACTAAACCGATAAGTATGATATAAGGAAGTGCATTTTCTAATTCATTTAGGCTAATTTTAGGCTCTATTATCCAAGCTAAAAGGGCTATAACTGGAAGTGCTATGATTGTTCTAAAACCAAGTATTGTCACTGATGAGCAGTATTTTCTCGCACGTTTTGAGTAAAAATTTGCAATAGGAGCGATAGCTGCTGCTGCAAAGATTATAAGATCTCCCTTGTTAAGAGTCAAATCATCTGGAATAAGTATGATAATAGCTCCTATACCCATAAATAAAGCTCCAAGAGCATGAATTAAGTCTATTTTTTCTTTGCCAAAAACATTAAAATAGAGGTAAGAGAAAAATAGTTGAGTAAATATTATCACCGACATATTGCCAGCTGTAGTAAACTGCATACCGATAAAAACTAGGGCAAAAAGAGTAGTGATCCAAAAACTTGTAAGTAGTAGATCTCTATATGCGGCTCTATTTTTTAACTCACTAAAGAGATCTTTTTTTAGCATCAAAAATATAAAAAAGAATAAAGAAATAAATAGAGAAAAAGCATAAGTATGAAGTGCTCCGATGTGTGAAATGGCTACTATTGAGAGTATCGGAAACCAACTCTCCAAGATGGAGAGTCCTGACATTAAAAGTTCGCCTTCGCGCTCTTTTGTCATATATTTTTTAAGTATTCACTCATAAAACGGACACTTGCACCAGTTGCCCCATAAACATTACAATCCCAAGGAGTCTCTGTGTATGCTGAACCTGCTATGTCAAAATGTAACCACTTATCTTTATTTTCATCTTTTATAAAGTTATCTAAAAACAAGCCTGCTGTGATAGCTCCACCATAAGGCTTTGAAGAGACATTTGAAATATCAGCTATTTCACTCTTTATAAGCTTTTTAAGATGTTTGTTAAACGGCAAAGAACCAGTTAGTTCACCAGAAGCAGTAGCGGCTTTTGAGATCTCATGCTTTAGCTTATGAGAGTGTCCCATAACTCCAGTTGTATATTGACCAAGGGCAACCATACAAGCACCAGTTAGAGTTGCAAAGTCAAAGATTGCATCTGCATCTACCTTCTCTTGTGCATAGTCTAGGACATCTGCTAAGACTAAACGACCCTCAGCATCTGTGTTTCTAACTTCTATAGTGGTTCCACTTCTTGAAACTAAGACATCATCTGGTTTGTAAGCATCCCCACCAACCATGTTCTCAACTGCACCTATAAAAGCGTGAACTTCAATATCTAGCTTTAACTCACTAACAGCTTTAATGATGCCTAAAACTGAACAAGCTCCAGCTTTATCCATCTTCATAGTTACCATTGAAGTTGAGGGCTTTAAGCTAAGTCCACCACTATCATAAGTTAGGCCTTTTCCAACAAGAGAGATGATCTTTTTGGCTTTTTTTGGCTTATAAGCTAAGTGGATAAGTTGGCTTTGGTGGATAGATGCACGACCAACTGCAAGCATTGCGTTCATGTTTTGTTTTTTTAGCTCATCTTCTGCAAAAATCTCACACTCTAAAGAATTTTCATCAGCTAATCTTTGTGCTAAGTATGCAAGTGATAGAGGATTAAGCTCTTGTGGAGCAGTATTTACTATATCTCTAGTGAAGCAAGTAGCATTAGAAATAATGAGTGCATCTTTAAAGATAGTTTTAAGTTTTTTATAATCAAGCTCGTTAGATGCAATGAAGATATTTTCTAACTTATTTTCTTTAGGTTTTGATTTGTAATCATTAAACTCATATCCACCAAGAACAACACCCTCAACCATAGCAGCAAGTGAGTTGGCTTTTAACGCACCAAAAACGGCACTTTCATAGTTTGAAGATTTTAACGCTTTGATCATGCTAGTAGTTGCACTTCTTATATCATCACTTTTTTTGCTATCAACACCACAAAAAAGCAAACCTTTTTCATGTAAAAAACAGATAGAGTCTTGCTCTGCTTTAAATCCAGTTAAATTTAAAAGCTTAAACTCTTTATGTTTTTTAAGTTCATCAGGAGTTAAAAACTCAACTTTAATGTCTGCTTTTATATCAGCAATATTTTTATTTATTAGTTTTATATTCATTGTTTATCCATAGTTTATTTTTGTGAGATTTTTACTAGATCTCTAATAGTTCATGTACTTTTTAGCTTTTACATCATCTTGTATGCTTCTTAATTTCTCTTCAAAGATTTCAAGTAAAATTTCAGATGCATTTTGTCCATTTGGCTCTGGGACATTGTAGCCGGTCACTCTAAGGTTCGATCTAAAGAGTGATTCTAAATCGTCTTGTATAGTTTGCTTTCTTGAGTGCATATCTTTTTGCACAGGAGTTACAGGTTTTACCTCTTCTCTACTTAGCCATGCATAAGCACTATCAAGTGAGCTAAAAAACTCCATCTCACCACTTATAAACCAACTTCCAACTTTTGCTAAATACTCATCAGTAGTACTAGCTCCAACAATGGCGATCTTGCTAAAGAGATCTTTATACTTCATTCCAAATTTAAAGTCATCCCAGGCAGCTCTTAGTTCCCAGCCATCAAACTCAGTAGCATCTAAAAGCATTTTTACTTTAAGATCTTTTGCCCCTTCAAGTGAACTCTCTAGCATTGGAGTCATACTTGCATAGTCATTATGTGTTAACTTACCAACTATCTTCATCTTGATAAAGAAAAAATCATCTACTCGGTTTACACCTATAGAAATTCCGTGTTCTATATACTCCACAACAAACTCCTTGAGAAAAATTTATCTCTATTGTAGCTAAAGAAAAAAAACCCTTGGACTAGTCGAAATGTAAGATTTCCTTTGCTTGGATCATGTCTTTATCGCCTCTTCCAGAGAGGTTTACGATGATTAGTTTACCTTTTATATCTTTTATTTTTTTAAGATAAGCAATAGCATGAGCACTCTCAAAAGCTGGGATAATTCCCTCTTTTTGAGAGAGCCATACAAAAGCTTCAAGAGCCTCTTCATCTGTTGCATTGTCATAGCTTACAGATTTATTGTCACAGTGAAAAGAGTGTTCAGGACCAATACCAGGATAGTCTAGTCCGGCAGAGATTGAGTGTGCCTCTTTGATCTGCCCATCTTCATCTTGGAGTATATAGCTCATCTGACCATGCAAGACACCAGGGCGACCTTTTTTTAAAGAGCAACCATGTTTTTGTGTCTCTAAGCCAAGCCCACCTGCTTCAATGCCAATACACTCAACTTCTTCATCTTCTAAGAAGTGTTGAAATGTTCCTATAGCGTTTGAACCACCGCCAATACAAGCTATTACATAGTCTGGTAAGCGGTTTTCTTTTTCAAGGATCTGAGCTCTTGCTTCATAACCGATGATGGATTGAAAATCTCTTACCATCATAGGATATGGATGCGGACCCGCTACTGTTCCTATGATGTAAAAAGTATCTCTAGTGTTTGTAACCCAGTGTCTTATAGCCTCATTCATAGCATCTTTTAGTGTTTTTGAGCCACTCTCCACTGCATTTACTTTAGCACCAAGAAGCTTCATGCGAAAAACATTTAACTCTTGACGAGCAGCGTCTTTTGCACCCATAAAAACTTCACACTCAAGATCTAGAAGTGCGCAGATCGTAGCAGTTGCAACACCGTGTTGACCTGCACCTGTCTCAGCTATGATTTTTTTATAGCCAAGTCTTTTAGCCATAAGCCCTTGAGCTATAACATTGTTAACTTTATGTGCACCCGTATGGTTTAGATCTTCCCTTTTTAGGTAGATCTTTGCACCCAACTCATCTGAGATATTTTTAGCATAGTAGAGTGGAGAAGGGCGACCTACATAGTCTTTGAGGTAGTAATCAACTTCCTTCCAAAAACTCTCATCGAAGCGGATTAAGTCATACTCATCTTTAAGTTTTAAAAGTGCTGGCATAAGTGTTTCAGGTACAAATCTGCCACCAAAAATACCAAAGTGACCATCTTCATCTGGATCAAATTTTGAAGCTTTTGGGATATACATTATTTCACCTCTATAAGAGAATAAACAGGAGTTTTTTCTTCTAAGTTTTTATAACCATCTAAAGATGTAAGAGTAACAACAAAACAAGCTTCAACACACTCAGCTCCAGCCTGTTTTATAAGAGTAGCTGCAGCAGTTGCAGTTCCTCCAGTAGCAATTAAGTCATCTATAAGAAGAACTCTTGCATCTTTTTGACCTCTAAAAGCGTCTATATGAATCTCAACTTCATCTACTCCATATTCCAGTGAGTACTTCTCACTAATAGTAGTATATGGAAGTTTTCCGTGCTTACGGATAGGAACAAAGCCAATACTTAGCATCTGAGCTAAAGCTGCTCCGAAGATAAACCCTCTCGCATCAATGCCAACTATATAGTCTAGGTTATACTCTTTATATCTTTGGTAGAGATGATTCATCAAAACACCAAAAGCGTGTTTATCATTTAGGATTGTTGTTATATCCTTAAAGACAATCCCAGGTTTGGGAAAATCTTTTACATCTCTGATAGCTTCTTCAATAATTTTTCTTTCTGTTTTACTAAGTACAATCACTTTTTCTCCTTATAGTAAAGCGTCAATACGACCCTCTAGTGCTTTGATCTTACCATTTAGACGATCTGTTTCTTGTCTATGTTTAGTGTTTCTTTGTTTTAGAACTTTTAGCTCATTTCTAAGTTTTGTAAGCTCTTCACTTAAAATATCAACATTTCCCAAAGCTCTTTGGAGTTGTATTTGATACTTTCTAATAAGGATCTCAGCCTCTTGAAGTGTTAGCTTCATAAGGTCATTTCCTCTTTGTTCTTTACTAGTAATGCTCTTAAAATAGTACATCTTTACAAAGAGATATACGCAGAGTATTGATAAAATTGTTAAAAGTGACCATTCCCAAAACATAGTATATACTCCCTTAGTTTATTGTCTATTTATCATTTCTCGTTCCATCTCTCCTGAGGTGGAACGAATACCGATCAACACAGATACATCACACCTCAGGAGAGGTGTGACGAGAAGAAAAAGCAAATATCAAATAGCCTCTATTTTCTCAACACGACCGCAGTGTCTTCCACCCTCAAAAGTTGAGCTTAGCCATGAGTCTATTATGGATTCTGCTACCCCTTGACCTACAACTCTCTCGCCAAAACATAGAACATTTGCGTCGTTGTGTCCTCTAGCAACCATGGCAGTATATGCATCATGACAAAGTGCAGCTCTAATGCCACTATGGCGATTTGCTGCCATGCTCATTCCTATGCCAGATCCACAGATTAGGACTCCTTGAGAGCCTTTGTCTGCTAAAACAGCCTCACAAACTTTGATAGCAAAGTCTGGATAATCTACTCTTGTCTTTGAAAAAGGACCTAGATCTATAACATCATGACCCTTTTGCTTTAACAATTCTACAGTAAAATCTTTTAAATCGACTCCTGCATGATCTGTAGCGATGTAAAATTTCATGATAATCCTTTATGTTAATAGTAATAATATGGTTTGAACAGGTAAAAGTAAGACATAGTCTTTAATGGGTGTCATCAAAATTATAAGAACTATAATGATCCCATATCTCTCATTTTTGTAAAAAAACTCTGCAACGGAGTTTACTTTGTACTTTAGTGCTAAATGCATCAAAAAGTGTGCTCCATCAAATTGAGGAATCGGGAGCAGGTTAAAGACTCCTAATACTACATTTATGATGAGTAGTTGAAAAACTAACATATAGGCAAAGATATAAACTATGCTATCTGCAGTGGTAGGTTGGCTCATTGTTACGAGTACAATAGAGGCGATAGTTGCTAGTGTAAAGTTGTAAGCAATTCCGGCTAGATCTACTTGCATAGCAGCGTTGTAGCCACCATTTCTCACAACTGTACCTGTGTTTATAGGTACTGGTTTTGCCCAACCAAATAAAAATCCACTCTCACCACCGAGTAACATCGGTAAAAAGTACATAGTAGCAGGAACTATAATAGTACCAACTAGATCTACGTGAATAAGAGGATTTATAGAGAGTCTACCAGCATTTTTAGCAGTTGTATCGCCATACATGAAAGCCACCCAACCATGCATGATCTCATGCCCGATAATGGCAATTGCTAGGGCTATAACAGCAGCTGCTATTTTTAGTATATCAATAGATTCCATGATCGTCTTTATCTTCTCTTAGTCTTTCACTTATTGCAAGATCTAGATGACTTTTTTGCTCTATATCTGTAGGAGTTTTTCCTATTCGATCCCATCTGATTTCCCAGTTTTCACCCACTGAGAAGTAGATAAACCAAGGAGATCCTTCTATGTTTTCATATGGCACTGCTCCCCAAAAACGGCTGTCATTTGAGTGATCTCTATTATCTCCCATCATAAAATAGTGGTCTTTATCTATGCGAATTGGAGCAAATTCAAAAAGCTCCATATGATATCTTCCATTGTTTTGGATCTTCTCATCGTGATGTATGCCAGGATGTTCTTTCATATAAGGGTTTTTAACCCATAGTTTATCAGCATAGATAATGATCTCATAATCTTTAAAGTTCTCTTTTATCCACTCATCGCCTTCGCTATGGTGAACATATAGATTTTTATCGCTAACAAAAAGTTCGTCTCCAGGAAGAGCTACACATCTTTTTACATAGTGTTGCTTAGGGTTGTGTGGTGGTCTAAAGATAACGATATCACCTCTCTCTGGCTTATCTCCATCTACTAAACGAAGTCTATCGCTCCATGGCATGATAGACATCTCTAGAAAAGGAATGTGTGGCATAGAGATACCATAAGCAAACTTTTTAGCAAAAAGATGGTCACCTATAAGAAGTGAGTCTTTCATAGATCCAGAGGGGATTCTAAAGGCTTGAGCTATAAAGAAAATAACAAAAAGAACTATGACTATAGTTCCAGTCCATGAGTTTGAAAATTTGTAAGTTTTGTATAAAAACTCTTTCATTAAGCTTGTGCCTCTTTTAATTTACGAGCGTTATCTTTAGCAGCTTTAAGAGTGTTACTAAGAAGCATTGCAATTGTCATAGGACCAACTCCACCTGGAACTGGAGTGATGTAAGAGCATTTTTTACTAACATTAGCAAAGTCAACATCACCAACTAGTTTTCCATTCTGAGCACGGTTGATCCCAATATCTACAACAACAGCTCCATCTTTTACCATATCTTCTTTTATAAGATCTATTACTCCAACACCTACAAAGATCATGTCTGCTTTTAGTGTGTGTTTTTTAAGGTCATCTGTAAAAATATGACAGATCTCAACTGTAGCATCTGCATTTAACAAAAGTGAAGCCATTGGTTTTCCAACTATGTTTGAAGCTCCAACTACAACGCAGTTTTTGCCCTTTACATCGATGTTATACTCTTTAAGCAGGTGCATAACTCCAAGCGGTGTACATGGTACAAAACCATCAAGTCCAGTTGTTAGTCTTCCAACATTAAAGGGATGAAAACCATCTACATCTTTTGCTGGATCTACAAGCTCTAAAAGTCTAGTTGTGTCTATATGTGAGGGAAGTGGAAGTTGAATGAGTATGCCATCTATGCTTGAATCGTTATTCATCTTAACTATGCTTTTCTCAATTGCCTCTTGAGAGATCGTCTCTGGCATCTCGTGAGTTATGGAGTAAAAACCAACTCTATCGCAAGCTTTTTTCTTCATGTTTACATAAGCTTGGCTCGCTGGATCTTTTCCAACTAAGACAACAGCTAAACCAGGAGTACACCCGCAAATCGACTTTAACTCTTTTGTATCGCTAGTTACTTTTTCTTCTATCTTTTTTGAGAGTGCTTTGCCATCTAATAACTGCATTTAAACCCCATAAATTATTTTTTCGTTATTATATCACTCCAATAATAATAGGGCGCTTTATGAAAAATATATTGATTTTAATCTTTCCCTTTTACCTTTTTGCAGCTAGTACTTTCATAACACCACTAGAATACGCATCCCAACTTTACAAAAATCCAAGAGGTATAGGTTGCCATAACTGTCATGGAGACAAAGGTGAAGGAAAAATTGTTGCAAGTTATATAGATAAGAAAAAACAAAAAAACTTTAGTGGACCAGTTATAAACGAGCTAGATTTTGAGTACTTTTTTAACTCACTTAACAAACGAAAAGATGGCATGCCAAGATACTTTTTAACCAAAAAAGAGATTCAAGCACTCTATCTCTACCTACAAGAGGCGAAAAAAAATGTTAAATAAAATCCTTGAGGCTTTTAAAAATAGAGATGTAGAAACTTTAGATGCTATGGTTGAGCCTACATTTAGAGTTCTTAACACTAGAGATGATTTTACATCAGCATTGATGCTCTCGTGTAATAAAATTAAACACTTAGAAAAGATTGACGAGCTTGAAGCAGACTGCATTATTTTAAATCTTGAAGATGGAGTCAGTAAAGAAGATAAAGCTTTAGCATTGGCTCTTTGTGCAATATATCTAGTAAAACACAAAGAGTGTAGTAAGAAGCTTGTTGTTAGAGTAAATGCACTTGATGAGGGCGGTTATGATGAGATAGCTTACCTAAACCAGTTTATGCCAGATGCCATAAGAGTCTCAAAAATAAAAACAAAAAAAGAGGTAGAGAATATTTTGGCTCTTTTAGATGAAGATATAGAACTTCATCTATCCATAGAGACATCAGAGGCGTGGCACAATCTAGCAACTCTAAGAGTTAGCCAAAGGGTTACTACTTTTTATCTCGGTATCTTAGATCTTCTAGCAGATATAAAACTTCCTCAAAATCTAGTAAAGATAGATAATCCTACGATAAACTACATACTTACGCACTTTTTAGTAAGCTCAAGAGCTATGGGAGTTAAAGCTGTATCTTTTGTCTATCAAGAGTATGAAAAATTAGATGAATTTTCACAATGGATAGAGTTTGAGAAATCTTTAGGCTATGATGCAAAAGTTTGTATTTCTCCAGCGCAAGTTGCTTTAGTAAACGAAGCTTTTGCTCATGGCAAAATTGAGATAAATAGAGCAAAAGAGATAGTAAAACTCTTTGAGATACAAAGAGATAAAGGCATTACTGGCTTTACTCATCCAGAGTATGGTTTTATAGACGAGCCAATATATAAAGGTGCGTTAGCACTTTTAATGTAGCAAAGCCATATTATTTTCCACCATAATAAAGCTTTAAACTTTCTCCCAAAATGTACCTTGTGGGGTGTCCATTATGTTTACTCCAAAGGCTAAGATCTCGTCTCTTATCTGGTCTGAAGTTGCAAAATCTTTTGCTTTTTTTGCCTCATCTCTTTTTGCGATAAGGACTGAGAGTTTCTCTTTAGTTGTTCCATCTAATCCATATTGGAAATATTCGTAAGGGTTTTTAACTCCAAAACCTAAGATCTCTTCAATGAAAGTAAGGTTTGACATAGCCTCTTTTTTTAGTTCTTTATGTTTACCAGCACTATCAAGAGTCTCGTTTGTATTTGAGATCATCTCATCTATTAAACTTAGTGCCAAAGAGATGTTCATATCATCGCTTAGAGCCTGTAGTAGAGCATCTTTAAACTCACTTTTATCGTTTGCTTGGCTTAATCCAAAGAGTCGTTTTTTTAGTCTGTAGATCTTGTCAAGTCTTTTTTTTGCAAGATCTAGATCTTGCGTGTTAAAGTTGAAATTACTTCTGTAGTGGGTGCTTAAAAGATAAAAACGAAGAACTTCTCCATCGTACTCTTTTAGTGCATCTTTGAGAAAAAAGCTATTGCCTAAACTTTTTGACATCTTCTGTCCATCTATGTTTACAAAACCATTGTGCATCCAGTAAGCGGCTAGTGTGTGATCTGTTGCACATCTAGTCTGAGCAGCTTCGTTTTCATGGTGAGGAAATAGTAGATCTGCTCCACCACCGTGAATATCTACACTAAATTCTAAGTTAGGCTTCATAAGATGCTTTTCTATCATAGCCGAACACTCAAGATGCCAACCTGGACGACCTTTACCATATGGAGAGTCAAATGTAACGCTTCCATCTTTTACGCTCTTCCAAAGGGCAAAATCAGAACTATTTCTCTTTTGTGATGAACTCTCAACTCTATGTTGTTTGTCATCTTCTTCTTGAACTCTTTTTGAGAGACTTAGGTACTCTTTATCGCTTGAAGTGTCAAAATAGACATCGCCATCTTCTGTTTTATAAGCGTGATTTTTATCTATGAGTTTTTGGATAAACTCTATCATCGTATCTATTGATTCTGTTGCTTTTGGCTCTATATCTGGTCTCATAACTCCAAGCTCAGCCATTTCTTCATGATAAGCCGAGGTATAAAACTCTGTTATCTCTTTTATGGTTTTGTTTTGTTCTTGTGCTTTTTTGATGATCTTATCATCAATATCGGTGATGTTTCTAGCATAAGTAACCTCGTAGCCATTTGCACGCAAAACTCTACAAAGGAGATCAAAAACTAAAGCACTCTTTGCATGACCTAAGTGAGCATCATCATAAACTGTTGGACCGCAAACATATAGTGTTACATTGTTTTTTTCTTGAGGAATAAATTCTCGTTTTGTTTTTTGTTGTGAATCGTAAATTTTCATATAAAAATCTTTTTGTTTAAGTTGTGTTGAATTATAGCACATAGACATAGTGATTTAAGAGTAGGAATATTTTTTAAGCCCTTATGAGATTCCGTGTCAAGCACGGAATGACGTAGGGGTTGGTGTTCTTCGTCATCCTGAAGATCTGATGCCTTTCGTCATCCTGAACTTGATTCAGGATCTCGTGCGTCTTCGTCATCCTGAACTTGATTCAGGATCTCATGTGTCTTCGTCATCCTGAAGATCTCATGTCTCTTCGTCATCCTGAACTTGATTCAGGATCTCATGCGTCTTCGCCATCCTGAACTTGATTCAGGATCTCGTGTGCTTTAGAAAGTTAAGTAGGCTTTAAAAGCCTTATGAGATTCCGTGTCAAGCACGGAATGACGTAGGGGTTGGTGTTCTTCGTCATCCTGAAGATCTCATGTCTCTTCGTCATCCTGAACTTGATTCAGGATCTCGTGCGTCTTCGTCATCCTGAACTTGATTCAGGATCTCATGTGTTTTAGAAAGTTAAGTAGGCTTTAAAAGCCTTATGAGATTCCGTGTCAAGCACGGAATGACGTAGTGTTGACGGAATGACGTAGTGTTGAATGGAGTTACGAAGTGGTGGTTGCAATGGGAAGTGGTGAAGTGGTGAAGTGGTGAAGTGGTGAAGTGGTGAAGTGGTGAAGTGGTGAAGTGGTGAAGTGGTGAAGTGGTGAAGTGGTGAAGTGGTGAAGTGGTTGGTGTGAGGAAGGGTTTTACAAGTTTATAAAACTCTTCAAAGTTAAAAGTAGGAGACCAAAAACTATAGATCCAGATATAAGATAGAGGATGTTTTTTAAGCCTAGCATTGCTAAGAAGTCTTTTGTGCCAAAAGCTTTTATGGTTAGAGTAAATCCTACAAAACCGCTTATCGTTCCAGCAAGAGCTAAGCCTGCAGCTCCCATTGGAGTTATAAGTGTTAATGCAAATACGATGTAGAAAAGAAGTGAAAATGTTGCTATTTTAGCGGCGTGAAGTTGTTGCTCATTTGCATATAACCAAAGTAAAAAGAGTTTTTGGAGTCCAAGAGGTAAGAGTCCTATCATATACATTTGTAAAACAAGACTTGAGTTTATGGTGTCTTGTGCATTAAATGAACCTCTCTCAAACAAGAGCCAAACGATTTCATGAGAGAGTATGATTCCGCCTATGGTACTAGCACTTAGTAAAAATGTTAAAAACCAAAAAGCCTTTTTCATATAAGCTCTAGCTTCACGGTTTTGCTTGTTTTTTATATATCTAGCCACACTTGGAAAGAGTGCTATAGAAGTAGCAATCGCAAAGAGAGCTAGTGGGAGTTGAAAGATTCGGTTTGCATAGTAGAGATAACTAATAGATCCAGTTACTAAAAATGATGCCAAGATAGTGTCTAAAAAAGCACTAACTTGTGGTGTAGAATTACCCCACATCGCAGGAAAAAATTGTTTTTTAAACTTTTTGGACTCTTCTTTTATATGATGTGACTTTAGTTTTATATACTTAAATCCACCATACAAAGGTTTAAGTAGACCAAGTTTATGCATAGCTATAAAGTGAGCGATTAGCTGTAATATTCCGCCTATAACTACACCAAAACTAAGGTAGTAAACTATCTCTAGTTGAGATTTGTCTTGTGATAGATATAGAGCTAATATAAGAGAAATATTTAGCAGTGCAGTTGAAAATGCTGTTGTTGCAAAATGTTTTTTGTATTGAAGCATCGTGCTTAAAAAAGTGACTATAAAGATAATAGGAAGATACCAAAAGTTTATAGCTACAAAAGGTGAAGCAAGCTTTATGGTATCATCATCAAAACCTATTGCTATGGTTTGAGTGGCAAGAGATGGTAAGATGTTTACAAGTAAAGTTATTATAAGAATTATTGATAAAAAAATCAGAAATATATTTGCTGAAAATATAGATCTATGCTTTGAATTGGCATAGGCTGGAATGAAGACTTGAGTAAATGCACCTTCTGCAAAAATTCTGCGAAAAAGGTTTGGTAGCTTAAATGCTATAAAGAAAATATCGCTATATACACTCGCACCTAAAGTGGATGCAGTAAGCAAGTCTCTTAAAAAACCTAATATTCTAGAGAAGAGTATTCCAAAGCTATTTGTAAAAATGGATTTAAACATAAAAAGTCTACTTTGTCTCAAAATTGTCGCAAATTTGCCGATATTGTGTTAAATTTACGAAAGTTTAACAAAGATTAGATTAAAATATATTATAAAAATTATTTGGTAGGTAGTTATGGCAATCTTTGCTTTAGGCAAAAAAGATACTCAATCATCACAAACTAAAATTCGCCCAACCGTTGTGCGAACACAAAACGTTGCAAAAGAGCTCATCTCTATTGCAAAAAGTAATGATGTAAATATTCACTCTATTGATTTTAATGTGTTAGATGTTCAAACATACACAAGAGTAAACAAAGAGAATGAAGAAGTTGATTGGGAAGAAGCTACTGATGGCGAACTAGAAACTCTACTAACTGAAAAAAACCTACTCAACAAATACTTTGGTATAAAACAGATGTACGAGATCGAAGTTTTTTCTAAACTACCAAACGATCCATACCAAGATTTTCATCTAGCAATAGGTGCTAATGCTACTAAGTGTAAAGTTTATCTAAGCATAAAAGAAGACTCACAACTCTCATATAACAAAAATCTTGAACAAGATCTGCGTACTCTTATAGACAAGAGTAAAGTTCGTGCAAACATTCTTATAAAAGTTTTTGATTCTATGGTTGAAAATGTTGTCTCAAAAATAGCAGCTTATGTTAGAGTTCAAGAAAGTGCAAAGTATGAAAAAAGTGAAATGCACCTTGTGGCAGAGTCTTATGAACCTATACTTACACAAAATGATGCTTTGATACTTCATTATGAAAAAAAACAAAAAGTCGGTGAACAAGAGAAGGTAAACTACGCAAATAGAGGCTTTATAAAGAGTGTTAAAAAAGGTGAACTTCTTATAGAGTATATAAAAGCAAAAAAAGGAAAAGCTGGACGAAACTGTAGAGGTGAGTTTTTAGACCCAAGAGAACCTCTAGAATCAAACACTCCAAATTTCAGCACGGACAATACCATTGAAGTAATAAATAGTGATTCTAAAATAGAATATAAAGCTGTTGAGAATGGATATGTTGTTTTGGATGGAAATTCTTATACTATAAAATCTGACATAGATGTAGATGAGATTAGTTTTAAATCTACTGGTAATATCTCAGCTGGTCTTGACTCTGATGTAAGCATTAGTGTTACAGAGAGTGATGTTATGAAAGATGCTATTGGAACTGGTATGAAAGTTGAAGTCAGTGAGATAGAGATAGAAGGAAATGTTGGACCAAACGCTCAAGTTATAGCAGTAAAGGCAAGAGTTGGTGGACAAACCCACAAAACTGCGAGTGTAAAAGCAGATGACCTACGCATAAATGTTCATAAGGGAAAGGCTTTTGGTAAAAAAGTTTATATAACAAGACTAGAACATGGAGAAGTTGATGCAGAAGTTGTTGATATTGTTCAAAGTGTAGGCGGAAACATAAGAGCAAAAGAGATAACTATACAAAGTTGTGGCTCTTATGTTAATGCGACTGCATCAAGATTTATAGAGATTAAAAAACTTCAAGGTAGTGAAAATATTTTTACGATAGATCCACTGCTTAAGGGGTCTGTTAAAGAAGGTCTTAAGCAAAATAAAGAAGATATTTCAAAGTTAGAAAAAAATGTAAAAAGCATAAAGCAAGAGATAGAACAATATACAGAGGTAGTTCAAAAGAATAAAGCCAGTTTTGATGATGTAAGACGACGACTTGTTCATTATAAAAAGAACAATGTAAAGATGCCATCTTCTTTCGTAAAACAGTATAACAAGTTTAAAAAAGCAAAAGAACATCTAGTTAAGATCAAAAAAGAATACTCATCCAAAAAAGATTATTTAGCTCTCTTAACAACAAAAACTGCATCTTTTCAAGATAATATTTTTAATGCAAGAATTATAAACAGAGACAGATGGGTGGGACACAATGAGATTATATTTAGGTTAGTAGATCCACCAATAGAAGTTGCTTTTAAACCAGCTGAGGGCTCACCTGATAAAATATTTGCAATAGTAGAATCAGACGATGGAATATATAAAATAGAGGCGGTAAAAGAGTAGATGATAGTAGGTTTAAGCGGAAGTATCGTACATAAAGAGCCGAGTTTGGTTCATATCGATGTAGGCGGAGTAGTTTATGAAGTTTTTATCTCTCTTCACACTTTCTCAGCAATAGGTAATGATGAAACAAAACTATTTACAAGACACATAGTTCGTGAAGATGCACAACTTCTTTTTGGATTTTTAGATATGGCAGAGAAGAAGATGTTTGAAAGGCTTATAAAAATAAGCGGAGTTGGACCTAAAGTCGCAACTGCGATCTGTTCAACCTACACTCCAAATCAATTTGCAACTCTTGTAAACAACAAAGATATAAATGGCGTAAAAAAAGTCCCGGGCATTGGACCTAAGAGTGCAGGGCGTATTTTAGTAGAGCTTAGTGGATTTGATGCAGAACTTATGTCATCAGAACAAGTTCCAAAAACTAAAGCCTTCAATGAAGCTAGTGAGGCACTCCAAGCGCTAGGATTTAAAAAAGATAAAATCTCCAAAGCACTTAGTTCATGCTCTAGCGAAGATACTTCACTACTTGTTAAAGAAGCTCTAAAACTACTTCAAACTATTTAATGCTATAATTCGGGTTTTAAAACAAGGATTTATAACTATGAAACTATATGGCATACCAACTTGTGGTAGTGTTAGAAGTGCGAGAAAGTTCTTTAAAGACAACGATATTGAAGTAGAATTTGTTGATTTTAAAAAAGTTTCTGTAGGCTGCAAAGAGCTAGATTATTGGCTTAAACACGAAGATATTGATACACTTTTTAACAGCCGTGGTACAAAATATAGAACCCTAAAACTTAAAGATCTAAATCTTGATGCAGATGCAAAAAGAGAGTGGCTTTGTAAAGAAAATATGCTTTTTAAAAGACCTATCATCGAGTATAAAGATGGTGTTATTGTTGGCTGGGATGAAGAAAAATACAAGGAAATATTTTGAAATTAACAATATTATTTGGCGGGGCTAGTTTTGAACATGAAATTAGCATAGTAAGTGCTATAACTTTAAGAGAAAAACTATCAACTTATGAGTTAAGTTTTATATTTTGTGATCAAGATCATAAGTTTTATCTCATAGATTCATCAAAGATGAAGGCTAACACATTTTCTAAAGGTGAACATAAAAATATGCCACAAGTAAGTCTTACAAATGGCTATTTTGAACAAAAGAGTATGTTTGGTTCAACTAAGCATGCCGGTGTTGTTTTAAACCTTATCCATGGAGCTGATGGAGAAGATGGAACTATCGCTTCTTTGCTTGATTTTTATGATATAAAATATATTGGTCCTAGAGTAGATTCAAGTGTTTTTTCTTATGATAAGAGATACACAAAATGGCTTTGTGCAGCTAAAAAGATAAAAACTATAGAGTATGAAGTCCTCTCATCAAATGAACATAAAAACATAAATATGAGTTACCCAATCATCGTAAAACCAGCAAGACTTGGAAGCTCCATCGGTGTTAGTATTGTAAAAGAAGAGAGCGAGTTAGACTACGCTTTAGATGTCGCTTTTGAATTTGATAAGTCAGTTATTATCGAACCTTTTATGTGTGGTATAAAAGAGTATAACTTAGCTGG
This sequence comes from Sulfurimonas sp., assembly GCF_023228785.1. Classification (GTDB taxonomy): domain Bacteria; phylum Campylobacterota; class Campylobacteria; order Campylobacterales; family Sulfurimonadaceae; genus Sulfurimonas. Next base: position 39,453 of record NZ_JALOAN010000010.1, on the reverse strand, counting down.
TTTTATGGCAAAAGGAGAGTTCCATTTCTCTATAATAGAAGAACCTCAAAAAAATGAATTTTTAGATTTTGAGAAAAAATATATGGATTTTTCTCGCTCAGAGAGTGTATCAAAAGCAGAACTTAACTCAAATATTGAGATGAAATTAAAATCAACTTTTGAGAAGATCTACAAAAACCTTTTTGAGGGTGCGCTTATTAGATGTGACTTTTTTGTTTTAAACTCAGAAGTATATTTAAACGAGATAAACCCAATTCCAGGATCTATGGCTAACTACCTTTTTAATGATTTTGAAGCCTCACTAGAACTTCTTGCCTCATCACTTCCAACTCAAAGAAGAGCAAAAACAAACTACGATTATATTCATTCCATATCTAAGGCAAAAGGTAAATAATGGCTCTAAAGTCCTTGCAGTACAATCAGCACACTTTTGATATAAGTTATGAGATACTTAACCCTGAAGCACCAATTGATTTGATAATCTTACCTGGTTGGGGGAGTAATAAAGAGCTAATGAAAGGCTCATTTGCACCTTATATGGACACCTTTCGTCATATCTATATAGATCTGCCAGGATTTGGTAAGAGTACCTCTAGTGTTGCACTTGAAACTAAAGACTATGCAAGAATAGTTGAACTTTTTATGATTCATATAAACGCTTCAAAAGATATCATATTAGGTCACTCTTTTGGTGGAAAGGTAGCACTTTTGCTTGAGCCTAAGGTTCTTGTTCTTGTTGGAAGCACTGGGATTAGAGTAGCTAAACCATTAAAGATACAAGCAAAGATTGCTATATATAAACTCTTTAAACTCTTAGGACTTAAAAAGCTTCGATCACTTTTTGTGGCTGAGGATGCAAAGAGTCTTAGTGAGCCGATGTATCAGACTTTTAAAAATGTAGTAGACGAAGATCTAAGTGATGACTTTAGATCTAGTAATGCAAAGACACTTCTATGTTGGGGAGATAAAGACACAGCTACTCCACTTAGTATTGCTCACACAATGCAAAAGCTATTAAGTGATTCAACTCTAAAAATATATGATGGTGATCACTACTTTTTTATGAAACATGCAAAAGAAGTATCACAAGAGATTGAAAATGTTTTTTTACAAACTTTGGAGCATAAATAATGGACTTTATGTTACTTTTAACCTTTGTCACAAATGTTTTGCTTGTTACAACTTTGGGTTGGTATCTTATAACAAACCTGCAATGGTATGATTATAAACTCTCAAGAGTAGTACTCAAACATCACAAACCACACTGGCATATTATCTACTTTTTAGTTCCATTTATTGCTTACTATACAACAGCTCAGTTTTTCCCAATCTTCTTTTATTTCGCACTTCTTCCTGCAACATTTGTTTGGCATAAAAAGTTAGATAAACAGCTTGTTCTTACATGGCGCGTTAAAAGATTTCTTATACTATTGGTCTCTTTGACTCTTTTTCAAAATGTACTTTGTACACTAAAAGACGCTTGTGAAGTTTATGGCGTTATTATGCCTTTAGCACTTGCTTATATCGGTAGTGTCGTGATAGAGAAGTTTCTTTTTATGGCATTTTATAAAGAAGCAAAAAAGAAGTTAAACTCTATAAAAGATCTAGAAGTTATTTGTATTACGGGAAGTTATGGAAAAACAAGCATAAAAAACTTTGTAACTCAGATACTCTCACAAAAGTATAGAGTCCATGCAACTCCAAGAAGTGTAAATACAATAGGTGGCATCATGCGTGATGTAAATGAGTCACTACCAGATGATACAGAAGTTTATATCTGTGAAGCTGGAGCTAGAGAGATTGGGGATATCTTTGAGATAACAAGCTTTTTAGAGCCTCAAGTTGTAGTTGTTGGCAAAGTTGGAGAAGCTCATATAGAGTACTTTAAATCTTTAAAAAACATTATAGCTACTAAGCTTGAGATCATGCAATCTCCTAGACTTAAAAAGGCTTACATACACAACTCTGTAACAGATGAACCACATGAGAGAGTCACTTTTTTTGGTGATGGGATCTCAAAGGTGGAGGCAACTCTTGAAGGAACTACATTTCGGATGAAATTAGATGATGAAGTCTTAAAACTTCACACTAATGTACTAGGATCATTTCAAGCAAACAACATAGAAGTAGCTGTACAAATTGCTAAGACTTTTGGACTAAGTCAAGAAGAGATAGTTAAAGCTGTAGCAAAGCTAGATCCAGTACAACATAGACTACAAAAGATAGTAGCAGGCGGAAAAATCATCCTAGATGATGGATATAATGGAAACATAGATGGAATGAAAGAAAGCATCAGACTATGTTCACTTCATAGCGGAAGAAAAGTTATAGTAACTCCAGGTCTTGTTGAGAGCAGTGAAGAGTTGAATTTAGAGCTAATTAAAGAGATAAACAGAGTTTTTGACATAGTCATTGTCACAGGCGCACTAAACGCAAAACTCTTTGAGAAAAACATAAATGTTAAAAAGAAAATCATGCTAAGCGACAAGTCAAAGATCCAAGATCTATTAGCATCTCAAACTGCGTCAGGAGACATCATACTTTTTGCTAATGATGCACCTAATTTTATATAAAAATGATAGATAAAAGCATAAAGTATTTAGGGTATTTTACGGCTTCTATCTTGGCTATCTTGGTGCTACTTATAGTCTATGATGCTACTGCTCGCTATATTTTCTCAGGTGGATCTGTAGCACTTCAAGAGTTGGAGTGGCATCTTTTTGATGTGGTTATTCTCTTTGGAATCGCCTACACTTTAAAAGAGAATGCTCATGTTCGAGTAGATATATTTTACGCCTCTTACTCAAAGAAGAAAAAAACCATTATAAACATCATCTCTTCAATCTTTTTTGTGCTTCCTTTTTCTTGTATGATAGTCTATATAGGAGTTGATTTTGTAGCTCTTAGTTTTGCTCAAAATGAAGCTTCTTCAAATCCTGGAGGCTTGGAATATAGGTTTTTAGTGAAGTCACTTCTTCCAATCTCATTTGCTTTTTTGGCTCTTGTGGCAATTAACGATGCGTACAAAAATATAAAAAGCTTAAAAGAAGAAGCTGTAACGCTATGATGGCTATTTTTATATTTGTAGTTGTCTTAGCACTTTTACTTGTGGGTATTCCAGTAGCTTTTGTTTTTGGAAGTGTGGCTATAGTTTTTGCTTTTTTCATACCAGAGCTAGGTTTTGGAATCTTCGATATTTTGGCTCTTCGGATCTATGGGATCATGAGCAATTCAACGCTTATGGCAGTTCCGCTCTTTATTGCCATGGGGCTTATTTTAGAGAAGTCAAAAATGGCTGAGAGACTTTTGATCTCTATGAGTGCTTTGTTTCGTGGAGTTCGTGGAGGTTTGGCTGTTAGTGTGGTTTTAGTCGGCGCGATGCTCGCAGCTTCAACTGGCATAGTCTCCGCCTCTGTAGTTATGATGAGTGTTATAGCACTTCCTCTTATGTTAAAAGCTGGATATGACAAGTCTTTGGCATCAGGAACTGTTGTGGCTTCTGGAACGCTTGGACAGATCATACCGCCCTCCATTATTCTCATTATTTTAGGCGATGTTATGAGTGTTAGTGTTGGTGACCTCTTTATGGGAGCAGTCTTGCCAGGAGCACTTTTAGTTTGTCTTTATATCGCATATATATTGATCCGTTCATATTTTTCGCCAGATCTAGCTCCGATCCCAAAAGAAGTTCAAAATGTCTCAGCAAAAGAGATAACTCTTTCTATAGTCCACCACTTCTTTTAATGTTCTCCGTTTTGGGGAGTATCTTCGCAGGTATTGCATCTCCTACAGAGTCAGCCGCTTTTGGTGTTATAGGGGCGATAATTTTAAGTCTTATAAACAAGTCACTAAATTTTGAGATGTTAAAATATGCATCGCTAGGAAGTGTAAAACTTAGCGGTATGATATTTATGATACTCATAGCATCTACTGCCTTTTCTCTTGTTTTTAACGAACTTGGAGGGACTGACGCTATAGTTGAGTTTTTTCATGAAGACATTGGAAATGTTTGGTTTTTTATAGCAATTTCGATGCTCATCATCTTTGTGGTTGGTTTTTTTATAGACTTTATAGAGATCTCATTTATCATCGTGCCAATTTTAGTTCCTGTTATGATGGGTTTTGGCATAGATCCTCTCTGGTTTGCGATCCTCATTGCACTAAATTTACAAGCTTCGTTTCTTACACCTCCATTTGGACTTTCACTGTTCTTTTTAAAAGGTGTGGCTGGAGATAGTGTGAGTTCAAGTGAGATCTACAGGGGAATTGTCCCGTTTATACTTTTACAACTCTTGGCTATAGGTCTTGTTATGCTATTTCCAGACTTGGTTTTTGCTTTTGTTTAGGTAAAATACATAACAGAACTTTCTGATTAATTTATAAGCTAGATTCCGTGTCAAGCACGGAATGACGGAGTGTGTCAAGCACGGAATGACGGAGTGTGTCAAGCACGGAATGATGGAGTGTGTCAAGCACGGAATGATGGAGTGTGTCAAGCACGGAATGATGGAACACGTTATTAAGTACGAAATGACAGCACGTGTCATCCTGAGCAAAAAAACCGCCATCTTGAACCAAAAACCGTCATGCTAAACCAAAAAATCGTCATCCTGAACTTGATTCAGGATCCAATTTGATAATTTTTCAGAGCATTCAATATTAAAAAAAAGAGATAAAGATGAAAGATATTTTATATGCTCCATGGAGAGATGATTATATTGCTGGTAAAAAGATAGAGGGCTGTGTTTTTTGTCACATAAGCACTCATAAAAAAGAGGACAAAAAGTCTCATGTTCTTTACAGAGACGAACACTGTTTTATGGTTATGAATATATACCCATACACTCCAGGGCATTTTATGATCATCCCTCACAAACATACTGACAAACTAGAAGATCTAGATGAGGCAACATGGTTACATATGAGTCTTTTAGCTCAAAAGGGTGTTAGGCTTTTAAAAGAGGGCTTGGGTGCAAAGGGTGTAAACATAGGTATGAACTTAGGAAAAGCAGGTGGTGCAGGGATAGCTGAACATATTCATATGCATCTAGTTCCAAGGTGGAGTAGGGATACAAACTTTATAACAGCCTTAGCAAATACAAGAATTTACTCAACTGACTTTGAGAAGATCTATAAAAAGATCAAAAAACTAACTGCTAAATATATAAAAGACTAATCTTTTTTCTTACTTTTTAAAACAAAGAAAAAGATTGCTAGTATGACAATAAGAACTAGGGATCTAACTATAATGGTCGTTGCGTCTAACTCTTCCATATTTGACCTTTTAAATGATTTTTGATTGTTTAGTTTGTGCGTTTATGTGGATGGGGTAGAGGGATTCGAACCCCCGAATAGTGGCACCAAAAGCCACGGCCTTACCGCTTGGCGATACCCCAATAAAATGATGGCAAAATTTTATCATACGAAACTTAGAATTGTCTAAAAGTGCAAGTTATTTGAGATTAAGCGGTTTACTATTTTTGTCGATACTCTATATATAAAGTGTTAAGAGGATCATTCATGAGAATAGATAGTTACTCAGTGAGTATGAGCTCACAATATTACAACTTGCAGTACCAATCAACCGAAGCTAACATAGTAAAAGATAATCAGACTTTTGAAAAAGACAACTCTGTAAATGTATCTGCTATAAAACAAGATTCTAAAGAGTTAGAGACAAACAAAGAACTCTCCATAGAACTCTCTAAAGCGATTTTAAAAAATATCAACTCAGAATCTGCAAAAATTGTTAAAGATAAATTTGTCATAAGTAGAACAACCATGGAGTCACAAGCACTAAACTTCTCAGTTGAAGCAAAAGTTGTAGCAAATGGTAGAGAGTTTGAGATCTCTATGGACCTGCTTCTCTCAAGAAGTTTTATAGAAAAAACACAAATAAGTGCTGAGTTAGTAAGTAAGTCACTAAAAGATCCTCTAGTCATCTCTCTTGATGGACTCATGCCAAACCTTAGTTCAAAGCAATTTTCATTTGATATAGATAGCGATGGAAGAAGTGATCAAATATCGCTACTAAAAGATGGGAGTGGTTTTTTAGCACTTGACAAAAACAACAATGGTCGCATAGATAATGGAAGCGAGCTTTTTGGAACCAAGAGTGGAGATGGTTTTGCAGATTTGAGCAAATATGATGATGACAATAACGGTTGGATAGATGCAAATGACAAGATCTTTGACAAACTTAGGATCTGGCAAAAAACTGACAACAAAGATGAACTCTTAGCTTTGGGTGAAGTAGGTATTGGGGCAATATTTTTGGGAAATACCGAGACTCCTTTTAGTCTGAAGTCTAGTTCTAATGAGCTTTTAGGCGAGATGAGAAAGAGTGGTATAGTTCTTTTTGAGAGCGGTAGAGCTGGAGTTATTTCTCATATAGATCTAGCTGTAGAGACACAGAAAAACTTAAATGTGTTTGAAACTTTACAAAAAAACTCTTCTTTACTTAAGATGAATAAAATCTATGTAGATAATCAAAATAAAGTAGACAAAGAGAGTGAAGATGACGATGTTTTGACTAAACTACAAAAGAAGATAAGAACTCTTGAATCAAAACTCTTTCACGCCAAAGAGGGTGAAAAAACATCTATTGAAACACAAATAGGAGTGCTCACAACTCAGATGCTTTCACTTTTAAATGCTTAAACCTTTTAAAGGTGCTCTTATTTATCTTTTTTTTCTTCTTTTTTCTTACTAAAGAGAGTACCTTTGTTATGAATGCCTTCTATCAAAAACTCTCTAGCAGATGTTAAATCATAGCCATTACATAAAAACATCTTTCTATCCTTATTCATAAGATACTCGGCCGCTTTTAATTTTGTGACAATTCCACCTGTTGCAAATTGAGAATTTGGTGTGTGCTCCTGATTTAACTCACTTTCGTTTAATTGGGTTACAAATTTTCTTATTTGCGCTTTAGGATTATCTTTGGGGTTAGAGTCGTAATAACCGTCAATATCGCTTAATATGACAAGAATATCAGCTCCTGTATAGTAAGCAACATGCGCGGATAGCTGGTCGTTGTCTCCAAATAGCTGATCTGGAGTTGTTGAGATGTCATTTTCGTTTACAATAGGCAAGATATCATGCTTTAATGTTCTGTCTATAATATCTTGAAAAATTCTAGTATGTACTTTTGAGTCAAAATCTTCCTCTGTTAAGAGTATTTGAGAAATAGTTACATCATAAATATCAAACATATTTTTGTAAGAACTCATCAAAATAGACTGCCCAACAGAAGCTAAAACTTTTTTACTTGTAGGTATAGTTCTATTTAACTTAACTGCCGTATATCCAGCCGAAACAGCGCCAGATGAGACTAAGATGACTTCATATTTTTTTCTAGCTTCAGTAATTAAAGAGACAAGACGTAACATCCTCTCTTCTGCTATATTTGTGGTCTCTGTTAAAACACTGCTTCCAACTTTAATAACTATTCTTTTCATTTTTTCCCTCTTTCTCTTTTATAGTAATTTCAAGCTGTTTATGCAGATTGATAATGCAAACAGCAACTATTTATTGTTATCCAATCATGTAAATTCTAAATAGTCACACTAACATAAAAACAGTTAATATATTAAAAAAATTAATATTTAGTTGACAATTTAAATACTTTGAAATATTGTATATATTTAAACTTTTGTTTATTTTAGTAAAAAAAGATGATTTTGGTTGAAGTATGTATTGGTTGCGGAAACAGGATTTGAACCTGTGACCTTCGGGTTATGAGCCCGACGAGCTACCGAACTGCTCTATTCCGCGATATGCCTATAAATAGGAGTTTGTGGATGGGGTAGAGGGATTCGAACCCCCGAATGTCAGCACCAAAAGCTGATGCCTTACCGCTTGGCGATACCCCATCATTTAAATGTAGAAATTGGTTGCGGAAACAGGATTTGAACCTGTGACCTTCGGGTTATGAGCCCGACGAGCTACCGAACTGCTCTATTCCGCGGTGTTAACAAACAAGTCTAATATGTTTGTTGGAGCGAAATTATAGGCAAAAGAGTTGGCTTTGTCAAGTGATTTTAAGAAAAATATGTAAAACATAACTTTTTGTGAATAAATAGTCTTTTTTATACAAAACTTAAATCTCTGATGATAGTTGAGATTAAACTATCTTGTGTATAATTCTTATAAAATATACCATAAAAAAGAAGAGTTAATGACACCTACACAAAGAGTACTTCAAGCGATAGACGAGATAAAAAAGGGAAATATGGTCATCATGGTGGATGATGAAGATAGAGAAAATGAGGGCGATTTAGTTTATGCATCAGCTTTTTCTACACCTAAGCATGTAAATTTCATGGCTACACACGCAAGAGGACTCATTTGTGTTGCTATTAGCAAGCCTATAGCATCAAGACTAGAACTTAACCCAATGGTAAGTTCAAACACATCATCATATGAGACGGCATTTACTGTTTCTGTAGATGCAAGAGATGCACTAACTGGTATTTCAGCGGGTGAGAGAGATGATACTATCAAGATCCTTGCAAATCCAATCTCAAGAGCAGATGAGTTGGTAAAACCGGGGCATATTTTTCCACTTATTGCTAAAGATGGTGGAACTCTTGTTAGAACTGGACATACAGAGGGTTCAGTAGATCTATGTCGTTTAGCAGGTCTAAGTGACTCTGCTGTTATTTGTGAGATTATCAAAGAAGATGGAACAATGGCTAGACGAGATGATCTAGATATCTTTGGAGAAACACACAATCTAAAGACAGTTTTTATCTCTGATATAGTTGAGTATCGCTTAGCAAATGAGAGACTAGTAAAAGAAGTGAGTGTCCAAGAGATCGAGTTTTTTGGTGTAAAAGTAAAGCAACATAAGTTTGAAGATCATGACAAAATAGAACATACTGCTATAGTCTTTTACTCTGCATCAGAGATCTCAAATGTAAGAGTTCACAATGTTATCCCTGATATAGAACTTCTACTAAATCAAAAAAAATACAACAACCTTATAAACTCCATAGAATATCTTAAAAAAAATAGCGGTGTCTTAGTTTTTATAAATAAAACTAACCATCAAGATAATGCTGCTATGAAAGAGATAGGAACCGGTGCACAGATACTCAAATCTCTAGGAGTCTCAAAAATGAACCTTTTAACTTCGCTAAAACAAGCTGAGTTTGTAGGACTTGGCGGTTTTGGACTTGAAGTAAATGAAACTATAAGCATCTAAGAAATTTAAATGCAATATAAACCATGAGAGTTACTCCAGCACTTATAGTTGATGATAGTCCCATGATTGTCAAGATTATAAAAAGATCACTACTAACAAACACTATAGATGGATATCATTTTGCAGACGACTCTATCTATAGTGCATCTGATGGTATGGAAGCTTTCGAAGTTATGGGTAGGGCTTATGATATAAAGCTTATTGTAACTGATATAAATATGCCATATTTAAATGGTGATGAGTTTATAGAGATATTAAAAGATACGGGCAAACTATCCAATCTTGAAGTTGTTTTTGTAACATCCTCAAGTACGCATCTGATCCTAAAGAGCGAGATAGAAGATAGCATCTTAGGTATTATCTACAAACCGTTTAGATATGAGAGTTTTGCAGAAGAGTTTAAATCTCTACAAAAGCGAAAATTACTGCAAAACATAGAACTTCAAAATATAAAAATAGAGCAGGTAGAAAAAAAAGAGTTTATAGAAAAGATGTGTTTCTTGTATCTTGTAGATATAGGTATAGACTCTGTTACAGATAGTCTAGATCTAATCATAGATGAATCATTTTCCAACGCACAAATTACAAAAGAAGAGTATCCTGAACTTCTTTACTCCATACTTAGCATCTACCTTTTTGAGACACAAGTTGATCATATTGTAAGTCATAAAAGAATCAAGTGCATACTAAAGCGAAAAGAAAATGCCCCAAATGTAAAAAAGTACCATATAGGGCTTATGGATGATTTTAAAAAAGAGTTAGACTATGTAAATTCTAAAAATTTACGCCCAACAGAGATAGTAACTGCACTCATATCAAATACTTTTGACACACTATCTATGACAACAAGCCATGTAAAAAAGTTTCCACGAGTAGATAATAAACTTTTCGCACCACATTTTGAGTACACAATAAAAGAACTTACCAAGATAGATTGTGAGTTTGAAGATGAAAAACTTTTAAAACTTATGTCTGAATTTAAAGAAATATCTGAATTTTCAGAGTTTTTATATGATTTTTTAAAAAACAAAGAAGTTTTTAAAAGTATAAAAGCAGCAAGCCTCTCAAGAGCTTTGGGGATTGAGATAAAAAATCGTTTGAGTAAAATACTAAAGATAACTTATGCTCTAAACAAACACTACTGTTCAAGCCTTGAGTTTTATATATTTAAAAGAGTTAAGAGTTCAAGCGAAATACATAGATTTTTTAAGAAAAATATGCCAAAAGCAATACCTTGTAGCTCTACGTTTTTGCATTTTAAGGGTAAGATAACCACTAAAGAGTTAAGAGATTATGCGCCATATGAGATGCAAAAGCTCGTAGTAATATCAGCAGAGTTAAAAACACTTGAGTTTTTTAAAATAACTATGGGTGATACTTTTAAAAATTGGGGTGTTTTTTGTTTCGCAAAAAGTACGATTTTAGAAGCGTGGTTGGGCAGTAATAAGCCAAATAAAATAGTCATAGATTATGACTATATGGGATCAGGCTTTAAAAATGGAGTTGAGTTTTTAAATCTTTTATATAAAAAGTATCCTGAGTTAAAAAATGAAGCTGTTGTAAATGGAATTTACTTTATAACAAAAGAGCAAAGACAAGAAGAGATTAAAGAGTATAGAGATGAACTAAAGTTTGCAAATATAGCTTATCCGATTGCCTTTAAAGATGTTTTTGAGGTTTTGATATACGACTGATTTCATATCTTTTATTATTAATGAGATATAATTTGGTAAAAATATAAAAGAGTCAAATGAGAGAGATATTTAAAAGAGTCCAAGACTCTTGTGAGATGGTTATAGAGACAAATATTGAAGCGTCTGATGCAAAAGATATGAACCCTTGGTTATTTAGTGTATTTTTAAAGCAAGATGCTACTACAGATGAGAAATATGAAGAGTTTTTAGAGACAAAAGAGTCACTAATAATTGCACTAGAACATTATGATAGAGCAGTTTTTGTAGGAAGTAGACTCTATGAAGGTTGGGCTGAATTTTACTTTTATGCTATGGATTCAAAACAACTAGATGCCATCACTTCAAAGATACTCACTCCATCTTCATATGTTTATGAAAGTAATGTTGTAAGAGATACAAAGTGGAATTTTTATGAAAAAGAACTCTATCCTAGTGAGTTAGAATTTTGCCACATAGAGAGTGATAAAATCATCTTTATGCTCGAAGAAGAGGAAGATGATCTAAGTATCAAAAGAGATGTTGAACACTATCTCTCGTTTGAGACTCCATCACAAAAAGATAGATTTTTAGAAAATCTAGATCTTGAGGGTGTGAGATTTAAAGATGAGATAAGTAGTGATGAGTTTGATAATGGCATCGCACTTGTTAAAGTTCACGCGCCCACTCAAGAAGAAGTTAGCGAAGTTGTAAATGAACTCTACGAAAAAGTAAAAGAATTTGGCGGATATTATGAGGGTTGGAGTACGACTCTAGCAGGAAAAGAGTAGCCCTTGAGAGATATGTTTAAGATTGTAGGAGTTATAAACTACCTTATAGTGGTATTTTTAAACGCTTTTACAGACTTAGGACATAAGATCATTATACAAAACACTATTTTTAAAGTTTATGATGGTGAGATGCAGATTGTCTTAACTGCCATCGTAAACGCTTTGATACTTCTACCTTTTATACTGCTCTTTTCGCCTTCTGGATTTTTAGCTGATAGATTTGCTAAGAGTACCATCATGAAACACTCCTCAGCCTTAGCGGTTGTTATTACACTTCTCATTACTTACTCTTACTATGAGGGTTGGTTTTATACTGCATTTTTTATGACTTTTATGCTTGCTCTTCAAAGTGCTATCTATAGTCCTGCAAAGTATGGATATATAAAAGAGTTAGTAGGACTAAAGTTTATAAGCCTTGGAAATGGTGCAGTTCAAGCAGTTACAACTGTAGCGATACTAAGTGGAATAATTTTTTATACAGTGTTGTTTGAGATCTCTTTAGCGGATAATTTTGAGACTAAAGAGGATGTTTTAAAGGCTATAGCTCCTCTTGGTTGGCTTTTAGTTTTAGGTTCAGTTATTGAGTGGTTTTTAGCATCAAATCTTCCAAATATGATGGTAGGGATCAGCGAAAAAAGATTTAGTTTTAAGAGATATTTAAGAGCAGAGTATCTTCAGAAAAATATAAAAACTCTTAAGAGAAATAGAGAGATATTTGATGCCATTTTGGCTCTTAGTCTTTTTTGGTCTATCTCTCAAGTTGTGCTTGCTATATTTGGAGAATTTGCAAAGGGAGAACTAGGCATCACTAATGCTATATATGTTCAAGGAGCTATGGCAATGGCTGGTTTTGGCATTATTGCAGGCTCATTTCTTGCAGCATCTCTTTCAAAATACTATGTAAATAGTGGAATTGCGACTATTGGAGCTATTGGGATAACTATTGTAGTTTTGATTATTCCATCTTGTGAATCAATGCTAACTCTAGTCTTGCTATTTGCTCTTTTTGGAATCTTTTCAGGCTTTATTATGGTGCCACTAAACTCTCTTATACAGCTAAAAGCCCCTAGAGTTCATCTTGGTATCATACTAGCTGGAAACAACTTTGTACAAAACATCTTTATGGTCTCTTTTTTACTTCTAACCACTCTCTTTGCATTCTTTGGAACAAGCGCTGTTGCACTCTTTTATCTTATGGGGTTAGTTGGCGTTTATCTCTCTTTTATTCTTTTAAAGAGATATTTTGTTATCTCTTTTTGGGCACTAGTAGAGATGCTTCTAAAGATAAGATATAGGTTTCGTTACGAAGGACTTGAAAATATTCCAGAAAAAGGTGGCGTTTTACTTTTAGGTAATCATGTTAGCTGGATTGATTGGGCGATTATACAGATCCCTATAAAAAAACGCATCAACTTTATGATAGATAAAGAGATCTACAATAATAGACTTTTTAACACTATACTAAAAAAAGGTGAGCTTATTCCTATCTCAAAAAAAGCTTCAAATGGCTCGTTTAAAGAGGCATCCATGAGACTGAAAAATGGTAAAATTGTGGCTCTGTTTCCAGAGGGTAAAATAAGTCCTGATGGAGAGCTTGGAGAGTTTTACAAGGGCTATGAATTTATCTCTAGTGATTATGATGGATCTATTTGTACCTTTTTTATAGATGGTATGCAAGGCAGTATATTTTCTAAAAAAAAAGAGTTTAAATTTTCTACAAAAAGAGATGTAGTAGTTTACTTCTCAAAGCCAATATCTAGAGATACAAAAGTCCAAGAAGTAAAAGATATCATTAAGAATTTAAAGGATGAACATGAAACTAAACAAGCCTAAACATTCGCTTTTTAAGAATGGCATCTACGCTTTAGAGGGTTTTGTAGATATTACAAAAAATGAGACATCGTTTAAGTGGCAGCTTCTACTTCTTTGCGTGATGGGTTTTGTAGCGTGGATCTTACCAATTGGTTTTGGATTCTCAAGCATCCTCTTTATCTCTCTTTTTCTACCTCTTTTAGCGGAGATTACAAATAGTTCCATAGAGAGAGTTGTAGATCTTGTAACTAGTGACTACCACATCTTGGCAAAGCAAGCAAAAGATGTTGGAGCTACGCTAGTTCTTATGAGTCTGATAGTTACAGCACTTGTATGGATCTTTACTCTTATTGTGGCTTTTGAGTTGATATAAGGTTAGTAAAAAATTAGAGAACTGCTATAATCACACTAGTAAAATAGAGTCAAAAAAAGATCACTATAAAAATAGTATTTAGGAGAAAAAATGAAAACAACTTTGATAATTGGTGCTGGCGGAGTCAGTCGTGTAGTCGTGCACAAATGTGTACAAAATGCAGATGTATTTGGTCGTATAGTCTTAGCAAGTAGAACTATTGCAAGATGCGATCTTATAAAGAGCGACCTGCCAGATGCAGATATAGTAACAAAAAGCGTAGATGCGGACAATACAGAGGAGCTTATAAAGCTCATAAAAGAAGTTAATGCGGACATCGTTATAAATGTTGCACTTCCATATCAAGATCTAACCATTATGGATGCGTGTATTGCTACAAAGACAGCGTATCTTGATACTGCAAACTATGAGCATCCAGATGAGGCTAAGTTTGAGTATAAACTTCAGTGGGAGAGAGATGTGGCATTTAAAAAAGCTGGGATCATGGGAGTTTTAGGGAGTGGTTTTGATCCAGGTGCTACAAATGTTTTTTGTGCTTATGCTGCGAAACACTACTTTGATGAGATCCACACCATAGACATACTTGACTGTAACGCTGGAGATCACGGTTATGCTTTTGCTACAAACTTTAACCCTGAGATAAACCTAAGAGAAGTTAGTTCAAAAGGTCGTTACTGGGAAAATGGAGAGTGGATCGAGACTGAGCCTATGGAGATTATGCAGGTTTGGGACTATCCTGAGGTTGGTTCAAAAGACTCTTACTTGCTCTACCATGAAGAGTTAGAGTCACTTGTTAAAAACATAAAAGGTTTAAAACGCATAAGATTTTTTATGACTTTTGGACAGAGTTACCTCACGCATATGAAGTGCTTGGAAAATGTAGGAATGCTTGGTATTAAAGAGGTAGAACATAAGGGGATGAAGATAGTTCCTATGGAGTTTTTAAAGACACTTCTTCCAGATCCAGCTTCACTTGGTCCTAGAACAACTGGCAAGACAAATATCGGTGTTTTAGTAGAGGGCATAAAAGATGGCAAGAAAAGAAAGATCTACATCTACCAAGTAAAAGATCATGAAGAGTGTTTTGCAGAGACAAACTCTCAAGGTGTTTCTTACTCAACTGGAGTTCCAGCGATGATAGGTGCGAAACTAATGCTACAAGGAAAGTGGAGCGGGGAGGGTGTTTTTAACCTAGAGCAACTTGACCCAGATCCGTTTATGGATGAGATGAATACTCAAGGTCTTCCTTGGCAAATAAAAGAGATGGAAGTATAAAAAGATGAAGATAGAAGATATCCCAACTCCATGTTATGTCTGTGAAGAAGAGCTTTTAGAGAGGAATCTTCTTATCTTAGATGATGTGCAAAAAAGAAGTGGAGCTAAGGTTATTTTAGCTCTTAAAGGTTTTGCAATGTGGAGCACTTTTGAGCAGGTTAAGAGATATCTTCACGGATGTACAGCTAGTGGACTTCATGAGGCAAAACTAGCTTACGAGGAGTTTGGCAAAGAAGTTCACACCTACTCACCAGCATTTAAAGATGAAGAGATAGATGAGATAGCTACCATCTCAGATCACATAGTCTTTAACTCTGTAAACCAACTCTTTAAGTATGCAAAAAGAGTAAAAGAAGTAAATCCTAAGATAGAGATCTCACTTAGAATAAACCCGGAGTATTCGCAGTCTCCAAAAGAGATCTACAACCCTTGTGGGATCTACAGCCGCTTAGGCACAACTAAAGCAAACTTTGATGAGAGAGTCTTAAAATATGTAGATGGACTAAACTTTCACGCTCTTTGTGAACAAAATGTAGATGCACTAGAGGGTGTTTTAAAAGCTTTTGAGAGTAAGTTTTCTAAGTACTTTAAAGGTTTAAAATACATCAACTTTGGCGGAGGACATCACATAACTAAAGAGGGTTATGATGTTGAGAAGCTTATAAAAATCATCAAAGATTTTAGAGAAAAATACAGCGTAGAAGTATATCTTGAACCTGGTGAAGCCGTTGGTTGGGAGTGTGGATATCTAATAAGCAGTGTTTTAGATGTGGTTGACAATGGTATGAAAATAGCAATACTAGATGCTTCTGCTGAGGCTCATATGCCAGATACTATGGCTATGCCTTATCGTGCTGAAGTTAGAGGTGCAGCTGAGGCAGAGAAAAAAGAGTTAACTTATAGACTTGCAGGAAATACTTGTTTAGCAGGTGACATTATGGGTGATTACTCATTTGATAAAGCGCTTGAAGTTGGAGATAGGGTTATATTTGAAGATCAGATCCACTATACGTTTGTCAAAAGTACAACATTTAATGGCATTAAACTCCCATCTTTAGCTCTTAAAAGAAGAGATGGCAAGATAGAGATCGTAAAAGATTTTGGTTATGAAAATTACAAGAACAGACTCTCATAGTATAAAAAAATATTATATAGAGCGGATTTTTGGTATGATAGTTGAATGATACTAAAAAACAATATATGGAAGATATTTTATTTATTGTCAATCGTTGCTACACTGTTTTTAGTAACTCTTCTTTATTTTAATTATAAAGGGATAAAAGAGAGGTACACTACCCAAGTAGAGTACTACACTCAAATAGTGGCACAATCAATAGAAGCAGATTTTATGCAAAAAGATATGCTCTTAAGTGTTGTTGGAGAGAGCATCTTTAAAGAGTGCAAAAGTAGTTCTAAAGCCAAAACAGAAGAACTGTTTAGTCTTATACTAAAACACAATCCTTCCCTAGTTACTCTTGGTTTAGCTGATAAGAATGGTCAAGTTCTAGTATCTAGCTCAAACGTAGAAAAAAAAGATATAAATCTTATGACTAATGATAAAACTAGTTATGATTTTAAAAGATCTCTTAGCTCTGATCATATGGTAGTTTCAAGAACATACTATTTTGATGCTATTAATGAGTGGATTATTCCACTTAGGAAGGCTATACGAGATGATGATGGGAATATCTTAGGTGTTGTAATAGCTGGTATAAAAAATTCTAAAAACAGTAACTATCTTGATGCATTTGAACTTTCAAAAAATAAAATAGTAGTCATCTTAAAAGATCTAGATGATAAAGGCAATTTATATAAACTATACTATAGCCAACAAAACTCTTCTCAGATAGATCTATATGAAAAACCTATAAAAAAAGAGTTACTCTCTCATGTTAAAGAGATCTTTTACTCAAAGTACAAATACTCCATAAAAGAGTTAAGAAAGAGACCAAAAACAATTAGTCTTTTTATAAATAGTGATCAGATAGGCGATAATATAGTAGGTTTGAATTATGTTAAAAAATACAAGCTTTGGATATCTGTTGGAGGAAGTGTACAAGAGATAAAAGAGGAGTTTTCTAGAGAAGTAATCCTCTACATAACGATGTTTATTTTGACTTTTATAATATTTTTTATTCTCTTTAAAAGTGTAGCTGTATCTGAGAAGAGAAAAGATTTAGAGCTTATTCGTCAGGTTCAACACGACACTTTAACAAATTTACCAAATAGAATTTATATGTATGAAAACATACAAAACTATAGAAAGTTATATAACAATAAGTACTTTGTTCTATATCTAGATCTGGATAATTTTAAAAATATAAATGATAAGTTTGGACATATTGCCGGAGATGATATCTTAATCGAAGTTGCAAATAGACTAAATATGTTTTTTACTAAAGATGAAATGATTATAAGACAGGGTGGTGATGAGTTTATAGTTTTTGCTAACAATATTAATAGGAAAGAGATAGAGTTAAAAATTCAAGATCTTATAAACTATATATCTAAGGTCTATCATATAGGAAAGAGAGATTTTAGGATAGGGGTTAGTATAGGAATTGCTGAATGTCCAAAAGATGCAAAAAACATAGAAGAGCTTTTAAGCCTTGCTGATACTGCGATGTATCAAGCTAAAAAAATTAAAAATTCATACTCATTCTTCTCGGAAGAGATGCGATCACTAAATGCTTTTAGAACAGAGGTAGAACATGAACTAAGAGGCGCTATAGAAGCTCGTGAGCTTTGGATGGCTTATCAGCCACAGATAAACTCCGATGAGACACTTTATGGTGTTGAAGCTCTTGTTAGATGGCAAAACAAAAAGTTAGGGTTTGTCGCTCCTGATAAGTTTATATATGTAGCTGAAGAGAGTGGGCTTATGAAAGAGCTTGGAGAGTTTATCATACAAACTTCTCTAAGAGAGATAAAAATGGTTCAAGAAGAGTTAAGCCTCACTTTTAATCTCTCTATAAATATCTCAGTTGTTCAACTAATGGAAGCTGATTTTTTACCAAATTTACTAAAAGCAATAGCGCTAGAGAACTTCAATAGAAGCTCTCTGACGCTTGAGATTACAGAGTCTTTGTCTATAGAGAGTCTGGATGATGTTTTGCCTATTTTGTACGATATACAAGAACATGATATAAAGATATCTTTAGATGACTTTGGAACTGGTTACTCATCTCTTAGTATTTTAAGAGAGTTACCTATTGATGAGTTAAAGATAGATAAAAGCTTTATTGATAAGATCTTGTATGATGAAAGTGAAAAAAACCTAGTAGATAGTATAATAAACATAGGGAAAAATTTTCACATGAAAACCTTAGCTGAGGGAGTTGAAAGCATTGAGCAAATAGATGAGCTCAAGAGAAGTAATTGTGATATATTTCAAGGTTACTACTATTCAAAACCACTCTCTAGAGAGGATTTGATAAAATTTTTAAGAAAAGGATAAATTATGTTAGAAGATAAAAAAAGATGGAATGAAAAATATTCACAAAAGGAAGCACAAGAAAATGTCTCTCTTATATTAGAGGAATATGTAAGCCATGCAAATGTTGGCATTGCGCTTGATGTCGCTTGCGGAACTGGTAGAAATACTAACTTTTTAGCTCAAAAAGGCTTTGAAGTAGATGCAGTAGATATCTCAAACGTAGCACTAGATAAGATAGCTAAGCGACCTACTATAAATAAAATAGAAGCTGATTTGGATAAGTATAATATCACGCCAAATAAGTATGATCTGATCGTAAATGTGAACTATCTAAATAGACGTATAGTCTCTCAAATGAAAGATGGGTTAAAAAAAGGTGGAGTAATCATATTTGAGACATATTTACTTGCCCATGGAGATTTTAAGATTCCAACTATGAATCTTGACTATCTTTTACGCAAAAATGAGTTACTTCACTCCTTTATAGCTCTTGATGTTATCTACTATGAAGAGCGTATAGATGTAAATCCAAATGGCGAGAGAGTAAAAATAGCATCTATAGTTGCTAAAAAATCTTAAAGCCCTTCAAGTAAAACTATCCATAGTCTATCTATCTCTTTATCACTTAAAAAGATAGAAGACTTTGCCTCAAATAGCTCAATAAGCCCTTTTTTACTAATACCAAGAGTGTGAGAACAAGATCTATGAGTTGGCAGATATGCTCGAATGAGCGATATTTCATCATCTTTTATCTTGGTAGAACATAAAAAACAAACAAGATCTGAGTGAAGTCTTCCTTCATGTTCTAGTAGCTTAACATAAGACTCTACAGCTACTCTCTTAGGGTTTTGTTCACTCCACTTTTTTGATGCTTTATCTATTAGCTCAAAGTAAAAATTATCCAACTCCTGTGCATCTTGAAGATGCTTATAAAAGAGTGCTATAAAGTCTTGCCATAGCTTTAAGAGCTTATAGTTATTGATCCAAGTAAAACCTATATGGATGACATCTTTTAGTCTTGAGATAGTTGACTTTGCACTATCTTCTCTCTCATAATCTATCTTAAAACCAAGATTTATAACTCCATGTCTTGCTCCATAAAACCTGTAAAGCGTATCTAAGCTACCCTTTGTTATTATGGTAACTATTAAGTCTTCGTCCTTAACCTTGTTAAGTTTTATGATATAACCTTGCATTTTTGCTTCTTATTTACACAATTTTTTAATTTACTAATAAAATTTTAAGTCTATTATACTTTTTTAAAACTTTAAATAGTATAATGCACTGCTTATCTCTAAATATACTAAGTATGTTTAAAAAGAGGTTAAAAAAATCAAATATTTGTAAGAATGTTAAAAAAAAGGAGAAAATATGGCAAAACACTATGATTTACTAAGATCATTTAAAGACAACTGTGGTTTTGGTCTTATTGCAAACATAAAAAATATAGCATCTCATAAGGTTTTAAATGATGCAATCACAGCACTAGAGAGAATGATGCACCGTGGAGCAGTTGCGGCTGATGGGAAAACAGGGGATGGTAGTGGATTGCTTTTTTCAATGCCTGATGAATTTTTAAGACAAGAAGCATCTAAAAGTGGAGTCGAACTTCCAAAGCTTTTTGCAGTAGCATCTATCTTTTATAAAGAGAAAAAACATTTAGATCTTGCTACAAAAATCTGTGCAAGTAATGACTTAAAAATAGTCTTAAGCCGTGAAGTACCTATAGATACAAAAGCATTGGGAAATCAAGCTTTAAAAACACTGCCAAATATCGTACACCTCTTTATAACACCAAATTCAATAATGGCTACAAAAAGATTTGAGGCACTTTTATATCTTAGTAGAAAAGAGATAGAACACGCTTTAGTAGAGCAAAAAGAGTTTTATATCTCATCTATGAGTTCAAAAGTACTCTCTTATAAAGGACTTATTATGCCAACGCATATAAAAGAGTTCTATAAAGACCTGCAAGATAAAAATTTTAAAATCTCTTTTTCACTATTTCATCAAAGATTCTCAACTAACACACTACCAGAGTGGAGATTAGCTCAGCCATTTCGTGCAGTTGCGCACAATGGAGAGATAAACTCTGTAGAGGGTAATCGTATAAATGTTGAAATAAAGTCTGAATCCATAAATAGTGAAGTATTTAGCGATGAAGAGATACAAAGAATACTTCCAATACTTCAATTAGACTCATCTGATAGTGCATCTGCTGATAATTTTTTTGAGTTTCTAATAGCAAATGATATGGACTTCTTTAAAGCCGTTCGTGCTGTTATTCCATCGGCCTGGCAAAATGCTCCGCATATGGATCCAGAGCTTCGTGCTTTTTATGAGTATCAATCAACAGTTTTTGAAGCGTGGGATGGCCCAGCTGCTTTTTGTGTAACTGATGGTCGTTATATCGGCTGTACTTTAGATAGAAATGGTCTTCGTCCTGCAAAATATATAGTAACTAAAGATGATAACTTTCTTATAGCAAGTGAATATGGTGTTATAGATATACCACAAGAAAATATAAAAGAGAGAGGTCGTCTTCAATCTGGTGAGATGATAGGGCTTGACTTGAAATTTGGAAAGCTTTTAAAAAATGATCAAATAAATGACTACCTAAAGAGTTCAAATCCTTACATGAAGTGGTTAAATGAACATATGATCTATCTTCAAGAGCATGTAGAAGTGCAGTACACTAATAAGTGTGACTTTGAGATGCAAGATCTTGTAAAAAGACAAAGATATTTTAATGTAACTCAAGAGGTAGTTGAACAGATTATAGAGCCTATGATAATTGATGCTAAAGAAGCGGTTGGTTCTATGGGAGATGACACACCTTTAGCTGCATTTTCAAACAAACAAAGAAACTTTACAGACTTTTTTAAACAAAAATTTGCTCAAGTTACAAACCCTCCGATAGACCCAATTCGTGAGAGAGTTGTAATGAGCCTTAACGCTGGTTTTGGAGAGGTTCATAACATCTTAGATGAAATACCTTCTCATGCACATCGCTTAAAGTCTATCTCGCCTATTATAACTCGTGAAAAACTAGATGTTTTAAAATCTTTTGGAGATAAAAAATCGCCTCGTTATCAAGCTTTTTATCAAAATGAAACATTTTCAACTGCATATCAAGGTTCTTTAAAAGACTCATTAGATGTACTTATAAAAAAGATAGTCACAAGCGTACAAGAAGACGGAACAAGGATAATCATACTAGATGATTATGAGTTTAGTAAAGATAATAAAATCATCCCTATGGCTATGGTGGTTGGTCGCTTAAGCTTTGCACTTCTTGAATCTCGTGTTCGTCATCTCACTTCTATAGTCTGTATAACAGGTGAAGTGATAGATGCCCATAGTGCGGCTGTGCTCATTGGCTATGGAGCGAGTGCAATATATCCAAATCTTCTTTTTGCTATTGTGATAGATAAACTAGAGTCTTCAAAAGCTATTGATATGGAGTGTATTGAAGCACTAAAGTCTATTCATAGTGCTTTAAATGGAGGACTTTTAAAAATTATTTCTAAGATGGGGATCTCTACTATTGCTTCTTATCGTAATGCTGGGCTTTTTGACATTTTAGGACTAAATGATGAGATAGTCGATGAGTGCTTTAGAAGCTCGCATTCAGAACTTGGTGGACTAGGTTATGATGATATAGACGCAAGGATTTCAAAGTACCACAAAGAAGCTTTCATAGAAGGTGGATTTAATACAATCTTTCCACTAAATGTTGGTGGTTTTTATAAGTTTTATAATGGACAAGAACATCATGACTTTGGACCTAGTGTCATCCATGCTATTCATGCTGTGGCACAAAGTGGTAAAAAAGAGGACTACAACAAGCTAAGAGATTTAGTAAACAAAAGAGACTTAAAGTTTATTCGTGACTTTTTTGAGCTTAAATCTGATAGAAAACCTATAGATATCTCTGAGGTTGAGCCAAAAGAGGAGATCTTTAAAAGATTTGCATCTGCTGCTATGAGTTTAGGCTCTATTTCGCCAGAAGCACATGAGACCATTGCTATGGCTATGAATAAAATAGGCGCTCAGTCAAACTCTGGAGAGGGTGGAGAAGATGCTGTGAGGTTTGAGAGTGATAGAAACTCTAAGATAAAACAAGTTGCATCTGGTAGATTTGGTGTGACTCCTGCTTATCTTAGAAGTGCCCAGGAGATTCAGATAAAAGTAGCTCAGGGTGCAAAACCTGGAGAAGGTGGACAGCTTCCTGGTCACAAAGTAACCCCTCTTATAGCGAAACTTCGTCATACTGTACCTGGTGTTACTCTCATTTCACCACCACCACATCATGATATCTATTCTATAGAAGATTTAGCACAACTTATCTTTGATATAAAACAAGTAAATCCTAAGGCTAGAGTTGCTGTTAAGCTCGTCTCAGCCATAGGAGTTGGAACAATTGCCGCAGGTGTTGCAAAATCTTATGCAGATAAAATTATCATCTCAGGTGGAGATGGTGGAACAGGAGCTGCACCACTTAGCTCTATAAAGTTTGCTGGAAATCCATGGGAGATAGGTTTAAGTGAAGCTCATAACGCATTAAAAGCTAACAATCTTCGCTCACTTGTTGAGCTTCAAGCAGATGGCGGACTAAAATCTGGTCTTGATGTTGTAAAAGCTGCACTTTTAGGTGCTGAATCTTACGCTTTTGGTACTGGAGTTTTAACGATAGTGGGCTGTAAAATGCTTCGCATTTGTCATGTAAACAAGTGTACAGTGGGAATTGCAACTCAAAATGAAAAGCTTAGAGCGGAATTTTTCAAAGGTCATGTAGATCAAGTTGTCAACTACTTTACACTTTTAGCCGAAGATATTAGAAGTATCATGGCTGAGCTTGGTTATAAAACTATGGAGGAGATGGTAGGTCGTGTTGATTTACTTAAGGTTATGGACAATGACTTTGCAAAAAAGTTTGACTTTAGTTCCATCTTACATCAAGAAGAGGGAATAAATACTCATCAGCAAGAGTCAAATTTTCCTTTTGATGATAATGCTTTTGAAAAAGATCTCTTAAAAGAAGCAATGGTAGCTATAAAACACCCAGAACATCCTATTCGCCTAACAAGAGAGATAAGAAATACCAATAGAAGTTTTGGTGCTCTAATCTCAGGAGAGATAGCACAATATTATGGAGACGGGGGACTTAAGAGTGATACTATCAAGATAAAATTACAAGGTATCGCTGGTCAAGCTTTTGGTGCATTTTTGATTCATGGAGTCTCTTTGTATTTAGAGGGTGAGGCAAATGACTACATCGGTAAAGGAATGCATGGCGGTAAAATTATAATCACTTCTAAAAATGAGGGCGAAGATTTTACTGCAGGAGGAAACACTTGTCTCTATGGTGCTACATCTGGAAAGCTCTATATAACTGGCTCAGTTGGAGAGAGATTTGCAGTTCGTAACTCAGGAGCTTTGGCTATAGTTGAAGGATCTGGGGATAATGCTTGTGAGTATATGACGGGTGGTATCGTAGTTATTCTAGGCAGAACTGGAATAAACTTTGGAGCTGGTATGACTGGTGGGATTAGCTTTGTTTATGACAAAGACCATACTTTTGTTGAGAATGTAAATCGTGAGCTAGTTGAGGCTATTCGTATCGATACTGATGAGAGCGCAGATGCAAGGCATTTACTTAAAAAATTGCTAAAGAACTATCTTGTTGAGACTCAAAGTGCTAAGGCTAAAGATTTACTAGATAACTACAGAGTAGAGGTAAGAAACTTTTGGCTAGTAAAACCTAAAAACTTAACAAAACTTCCTCTTAGTGCGGACAAAGGAGACTAACCATGAAAGAGTACTTAACAACCCAAAGAATAGAAGCAAAAAAAAGAGATGTAGTTGAGAGAACAAAAGATTTTGGCGAGATATATGAGCTACTTGATGAAAAAGAGGCTTCAACTCAAAGCGAGAGATGCATACAGTGTGGTGATCCCTTTTGTCTAAATAAATGTCCACTTCACAACTATATACCGCAATGGCTAAAAGCTGTAGCGCAGAGTGATTTGGAGTTTGCATTTAAGCTCTCAAATGAGCCATCGCCTTTTCCAGAAGTGATGGGAAGAGTATGTCCTCATGACAGACTTTGTGAGGGAGACTGTACGCTAAATGATGGTCATGGTGCTATCACGATTGGCTCAGTTGAAACACACATAACAGAAGAGGGATTTAAAGCTGGATACAAGCCTGCTTTTCCTGGTATAACTACAAATAAAAGTGTAGCTATCATAGGAAGTGGCCCTGCTGGACTCTCTGCTGCTACATATCTTCTTCGCTCAGGAATAGCTGTAAGTATGTATGAAAGAAGTGATAGAGCAGGTGGACTTTTGACTTATGGTATCCCTAATTTTAAGTTAGATAAAAAGATAGTTGAGAGGCGTGTAAGACTTTTAGAAGAAGCGGGATTAAAACTAATCCTAAATTGTGAAGTTGGTAAAGATATCTCTTTTGAAGAGATAGCTAACTCACATGATGCGATGTTTGTAGGTATCGGTGCAACTAAAGCAAAAAAAGCATCACTTGTAGGTGAAGGTGCACCTAATGTTTACGATGCGATGGAGTATTTAACAGCGATGCAGAGAAAAAACTTTAAACTCTCTTATGATAAAAAGTTTGATTTTAAAGATCTAAATGTAGTAGTTATTGGTGGTGGAGATACTGCTATGGACTGCTTAAGAACTGCAAAAAGAGAAGATGCAAAAAGAGTTAGATGTTTGTATAGAAGAGATGCACAAAATATGCCAGGAAGTAAAAAAGAGTATAAAAATGCGATGGAAGAAGGTGTTGAATTTATGTTTAATGTAGCTCCAAAAGAGATTATTTTAAATGATGAAGGAAAGGCTCTAGCTGTAAAAGTAATAAAGACTACTCTTAGTGCAAAAGATGAGAGTGGTCGCCAAAAGATGGAGTTTGTAAAAGGAAGCGAGATGAAGATAAATGCAGATATTATTATTATGTCTTTAGGTTTTGATACAGAAATTCCATCTTTTTTGCACGAAAATGGTATCGAGATAAATAGTTGGGGTGGGATCGTAATAAATGAAGAAACACATGAGACTACTACAGCTGGAATATATGCAGGAGGGGACTGTTATAGAGGTGCAGATCTAGTTGTAAGCGCTGCATATGATGGAAGAGAAGCAGCTAAAAGTATAGTTAGAAATTTGCTTTAGTTTTTAAAGTATTTGGAGGCGTAACTTAGTGTAAACTCTCTCATAAGTCTACGCCCTTAGAATATATGAAACATTAAATAATATTTATTATAATTTATATGATTATTTCTAGTTTAAAGTATAAATACGATATAATCGCTCGCAATTTTATATATCAAAAGGATACTCTTTGAACCTCTTAAGCATTTTTTCTTTTAACTCAAACAAAAAACAAGTAATTAAAAACGAATCATCTTCGCACTGGGTAAAGTGTAAATCTTGTCACTCTTTGATGTACTACAAAGAGGTAGAAAATCAAAACTATGTCTGTCCAAAGTGTGGTTTTCATCTTCGTATCGGCGTAAATGAGAGAATAAAACTCTTAGAAGATGAAGGCTCATTTGTAGAATACGATGCAAATCTTCATCCAGTTGATCCTATAAAATTTGTTGACTCTAAAGCATATACAAAAAGGATAGAGGAAGGCTTTGCTAAGACTGGAAGAAAGTCTTCGGTTGTGAGTGGCGAGATAGTTATGAATGGTGTAGCAGCTCAAATCGTAATCTTTGACTTTGCTTTTATGGGTGGATCTCTAGGCTCTGTTGAGGGTGAGAAAATAGTAAGAGCGGTAAACCGCTCTATTGAGAAAAGACAAGGCTTAGTAATACTGAGTGCTAGTGGAGGTGCAAGGATGCAAGAGAGTACATTCTCACTTTTACAAATGAGTAAAACTTCAGCTGCACTTGCAAGACTTGCTAGGCACAATGTCCCATATATCTCAGTCCTAACAGATCCAACTATGGGTGGAGTGAGTGCTTCATTTGCAACTTTAGGAGACATTATCATCGCAGAACCTGGTGCTTTGATAGGCTTTGCTGGACAGAGAGTAATAGAGCAAACCATAGGTTCAGCTCTTCCTGATGGTTTTCAAAGAGCTGAGTTTTTGCTTGAGAAGGGTTCTATTGATATGATAGTAAATAGAAATGAGCTTAAAAAAACTCTCTCTGATATGCTAACACTCCTAAAAGCTTCTTAATGCGACTCTACGCTCTATGTGATCAAGAACTGATAGATAGGAATGAGCTCTCTTTAGAAGAGTTTGTAGCTCTTGCAAAAGCCAATAATGCAGAGATTATTCAGTATAGAAATAAAAATGCAGATATAGCCTTTATAAAACAACAACTCATTGCAATTAGAAAAATCTACGATGGCTTTTTGATAGTAAATGACGCTTATGAGCTTATAGAATTTTGCGATGGCGTTCATGTAGGACAAGAGGATTTAAAAGCCATAGATGAAGACGCTCTTAAAGCTGTAAAAATCCTTAGAAGTGTTGTTAAAGAGAAACTTATTGGTATATCAGCGCACAATGAAGAAGAAGTTCTTCTTGCAAATGAGATGGATTTGAACTACATCGGACTCGGCGCATATAGAGATACTTCTACAAAATCAAATATAACTACTATCTTAGGTAAAGAGTTAGACTCCATTGCGGCTAAGTCAAAGCATCTAGTCGCTGCTATTGGTGGAGTAAAGCTTGATGATGAATTTAATCATGTTACTTACAAAGTTATAGGAAGCGGGCTTTTATAAGTGGATATTGAGATTATTAGCATAGCAAAAAAAGAACGCTCTACTTATGACCCACTATATAAAGATCTTGCAAAAATGATATCTCGTTTTGCAAAAGTTAAAGATATAGAACTTTTTTCAAAAGATGTAACAAAAGCACACACTATCTCATCAGATGCCTCAAAAGAAGCGTATACAAGAGCTTTTGCTCCCTATATGGGTGGTAGTTTTTGCGTAAGTTTGCATCCGGAGGGCAAAGTAATCGATAGTTTTGAATTTAGTAAGCTATTAAATGATAGAATGTCCGTTAAATTTTTCATAGGCGGTGCTTATGGATTGCAAGAAGACTTTTTAAAACAAAGTGATGCAGTCATAAGTTTAAGTAATCTCACAATGAGTCACAAGATAGCAAAGGTCGTTTTGCTAGAGCAGATTTATAGAGGTTTTTCAATACTAAGTAATCATCCATATCATAAGTAAGGAATGTGTAAGTGCAAGAGAGTGAATTAAACTACTTTAAAGAGATATTAGAGAGTAGAAAAGAGCAAATTATAAAAAATATATCAGGCGTTAATGCTGAGTTGGCCCAATTAAGTTCTTTAGAATTAAATGATGAGGCTGACCATGCAGCTATGAATAACAACTCTATGGTAGAGAGCGCGATCGTAAGTCAGCAACAAAGAGAGCTAAGAGAGATAGATGTAACTTTGGCGAAAATTGTTAAAGGTGATTATGGTATCTGTGAGATGTGCGAAGACCCAATAGGTTTTCAAAGACTAAAAGTTAAGCCTCATGCGATATACTGTATAGATTGTAGAGAGATAGTAGAGAAGTCTAGTTAAATTTTAAGGAGCGAGTTATGTATATAAAAAGATACACAATAGCATCACTAATTCTGATTGCTTTAGTGGGATGGTATGTTTATTCATATGTCTCCCAAGAAATCATGACATTAAATGTGTTTGGTACTACTTTACCAGCCATGCCGACTGCTATTTGGGTGATTGTACCTGTTTTAGTACTATACATTGCTAGTGTTTTTCATATGTCATTTTATTCAATATTATCAAGTTTTAAACTTCGTAAATATGATAAAGACTATGAAAACATTGTAGATGCAATAGCTGAGGCATATTTAGCAAAAGAAAAAAGAGAACATAGTTACAAAACTCCAAGATTTAAGTTGCTAGGTTTTGTTATAGACAATTCGACTCTTTTTCCAGCAACTCTACTAAAAAGCGGAGTTGAAAATGAAAAGCTTCAAAACGTATTAACACTTATAGAAAATATTCAAAATGGTGAAGTGGTAGATCTTAAAAAGTATGCATTAAAACCACAAAATCCGCTAGTTATACAAAATGATAAAAATCGTTATAAAAAAGGTAACATTACAGCAGAAAATATTTTAAGTCATATAGCAAACTATGATGACTCTTTAGTTAAAGAAGCATATCTAGATATGCTTGAGACTGCTCCAATAACTCTAATAGAACAACATAAGCAATTTTTAACAAAAGATGGACTTTTAGTAGTTTTATCAAGAATCAATGCTTCTAAAAACTCTTTAGATATTGACAATGATGCTCTCATATCCTTAATAAATGCTCTTGAGTTAGATGCAAAAGATCTTATAGAGATATCAACTGCACTTGCTACTAATATGGTCCCAGAACAAAGAATGAAACTCTTTGAGATACTAGGCGAGAAGAGAGAAGATGGCTTTGAAGCTTATATATTTACTCTTTATGATTTAGAAATGATAGCTCCTGCTAATGAGTTGCTACTAAATACTCAAGAACATGAATATCAAAATTTCAAAGCATATAGTGCACTAAAAGAGTGTGGTAAAAACTTTAATATTAATCTTTTTATCTAATGCTTGATAAACTATCCTTTGCTAAACCTATCTATGTTCTAGCCCCTTTGGCTGGGTATACTGATCTACCTTTTAGAAGTGTTGCAAAAAAATTTGGAGCAGATCTAACTGTGAGTGAGATGATAAGCTCAAATGCGCTCTCTCATGGCTCACAAAAAACACTTCACATGTTAAAAAAAGCAAGCATTGAAGATCCTTACTCAGTTCAAATTTCAGGTTCAGATGTAGATGTTGTGAGATCTGCAGTTGAGATTTTAAATGAGCAAGATGGTATAGATATACTAGATCTAAATTGTGGTTGCCCTGTTCCTAAGGTTGTAGGGCATGGAAGTGGTAGTTCATTGCTTCTAAATCTTCCTCTAATGGGAGATATTATTAGAACTATGAAAGATACTTCAAATAAGAGCTTAACTAGCGTAAAAATTAGATTAGGCTTTGAGAAAAAAAATCATATAGAGATAGCAAAAATGGTTGAGGCGAGTGGTGCCGACTTTATAGCCGTTCATGGCAGAACTAGAGCAGGGAAGTTTAAGTCTGAAGTTGATTATGATGCCATTAAAGAGATAAAAGAAGCACTATCTATCCCCGTTATAGCAAATGGCGATATTGACTCATACGAGAAGGCAAAATGGGTACTAGAGCATACTGGCTGTGACGGTATTATGATTGGTCGTGGTGCCATTGGTGCTCCTTGGATCTTTCATCAACTTAAAAATGGAAGTAAAGATATAGAAAATAGTGTCAAACATGAGATAATCATGGAGCATTTTGACAAGATGATAGAGTTTTATGGAAGTCATGGTGTAGCAATGTTTAGAAAACATACACACACTTACTCAAAAGGCTATCAAGGTGCATCAGTGCTAAGAAATAGTGTAAATAATATATCTGACATTAATGAGTATCGTGATGTTTTAGATGAATTTTTCAAAAACAATCAACAGGTTAATTAATGGTTTATATATGTTAGAGATAAGCAAATCGATAAAAAAATTAGATGATATTGACATAGGTGATAATATCTTTCATTATGATTATAATGTTAATCATCTACTCTCACTCATAGCTTCTGGAATAGATAAAGAAGATACACTATATTTAAGTTCATACCGCTCATTTGAAGGTGAAGTTTTTGAAAATTTTATCTATGAAAAACTCCTAAGATATGCCCAAGAGAATGATAATATAGATAAGTTTATACTTAAAGGTTTTCATCAAAGAAGACAAAAAGCACATGCAAATACTCTCTCCATAAGTGAAAAGCAACAGATCGTTTATAGAACAAAAAGCAGAGAGATTAGCGAGTTTGATGCTATGTTTATTACAAAAGATAAAGAGCTCTATTTTGTAGAGATGACGCTTGTAAAGTCAGTTTTAAAACTGCGAAAAAGACTTAGAAAGAAAAAAGCACTCCTAGAGACTATCTTCCCAGATTATGAGATAAAAGCACTTATTATTTTAAACGAAGGTGCAACTGGAACTAGACAGTTTCCAGACTACTGTACAGTTTGGTTTACAAAAGAATTTACTGCAAAAGATGTGCTAGAGTACATTCAAAATCCTGACTCAAGAGAGCTATCTAAAATCTCAAGAGTCTGCTCTACAAAGATGATTGAAGCTCACTCACTTAAACTCTATCAGTTTAGATATTACAACACTATGTCATGGATTACAAAAACTCTAAGATCTCATAAAAAATTTGCGCTAGATATGAACTTTTTATATAAAGATACAGTGCAAAGATACCATGATCTATATAACAAGTTTTACATAGGTTACATAGATATA
The DNA here is from genome assembly GCF_023228785.1 of Sulfurimonas sp. GTDB lineage: Bacteria > Campylobacterota > Campylobacteria > Campylobacterales > Sulfurimonadaceae > Sulfurimonas. The sequence goes on along the minus strand of NZ_JALOAN010000010.1, from coordinate 8,477 downwards.
GCTGAAGCTAAAGAACTTCTAGATCTACAAGGTGAGTATCAAGAAGATCAAAGGGTTATAGTAGCTATTGAAAAAAAATACAGTGATGAGATAGTTCTAACTTACTACGTGCAGAGAAATCGTAAAAACCTCTATCTATACTCTTTTAGTGACGCTGGTAAAGTTATTAAAGAGAAAAAAGATCCATATGGGATAACTGTAACAGAAGTCTTTCATATAAATAAGATGATGGATGATAGTTATAAACTAAATTTGCCTAACCTAAAGAAGATTAAACAACTTCTAAAAACAAGGTTTGAAGTAGACTCAAAAAAGTAACTACTTCTTAAGCCTCGTAGGATATAGAAGCAGCTCTTTCTTTATAGGCTTGTAGAGGTTCTTTAGACTCTTTTCTTGGACTTAAAAGTCTTTCTAAATCTTCTTGTCTATTTCTCAAAATCGATTCAAATTCATCTTGGGTAGCTGGCTTGTTATCTGTAAACTTATCAAGTAAAATATTGTTTGAACCCATAAGAACTAAATAGCTTTGCTCACCAAAATCAAGCATAACTACACTACTTGAGTTATCAATACTTTTTTGAAATCTAATAGATACATTTTCATCAAACTTTGGCGTTTCTTGCATCTTAGTGCTATTTGATGTTGAAGAGTTGTATGCCCATTTATTTTGTTTAGTCTCTTTTGGTGCCATTTTTTTCTTTAGATATATTAAAATCAAAATGCCGATTATTAAAATAGCGATAACAATATAGTAGCTCTGACTCATTCCAGAATCTTGTTTAGTCGGCAGGAGTGCTAAGGGGTTATTAGTTGGAATTGGCGCTTTTGTTTGAGTAGATGATGTTGGAGAATTTAGGTGAAATCGTAGTCTAAGTCCATATGAATCAGATGTTTTTGAAGCTTGCAACTCTACTGATGGAGCTACAGATGCAACTATTTGTGTATATCCAGACATAGGTGTTATGCTAAGAGAGTGCAAAAATTTTGAAGAGAGTTTTTTTGTTTTAAATGACTCTATATTTGCATCTGTTAGTTTTATGGTGATGATAGAGTTAGAAACACTCTGTTTTATAACACCTTCATAAGGAGTGTCAAAAGTTATCATAACATCTGCTCTATCTGTTCTATCGTAGATGTTATAGCTTAAAATTTTTGATGCATTTAAAACTAGAGGAAGAAGAGCGATAAGCAGAAGTCTAATCATAGTCTCTCTTTGGAGAGATGATATAAAACTGCACTTGAATCTAGGATCTCATTTATACGAATAGCGAGATTTTTTTCATAAACCATAACCTCTCCTTTTCCTAAAATACGACCATTTACATATGTCTCAACACTCTCTCCAGCTGGTTTTTTAAGGTCAATAATAGCATCTTTTTTAAGATCTAATATCTCAGCTATAGTCTTCTCAGTCTCTCCTAAATCAGCTATGAACTCTACTTCCATATCTAAAAGCCCACCATAGTTCATCCATGAAAGTTCTTTGTCTGCATTATAAGGAGCTTGCGGCTCTCCATAATAGTATTTGCTCTTTTTAGCCACTTTATATCTCCTTGATGGCTACTACCATCTCATCACTATCTATCTTAATAGTTTTTGCTTCATCAAACTCAAAGTCAAACACAGCTACTTTTTCAAAGCAAGGTGTTGCTATGGTGTAAGACGCATCAACTCCTTGAGCTAAAACTTTAGCACTTCCTATAATAAGGTTTGCAGTCTCTAACGTCATATCTATAAGAGTCTCTTCATCACTCTCATCTTCTTCTAAAAACACCTTTGAGACTCTTTGCATAAATCCTAGATCTGATGCTAAATAGACTCTAAATTTTCTAGGTTCTGTTGTTTGTATATCTATGTAAGCAATAAGTGTTCTCTTTTTAGATATAACATCACTAAGAGTGTGCGGATCTCGAATCTGGTGAATACAAAAATTTTCTGAAGCTTTTATTATTGTTTTTAACATTTATGCCCTTTATTGAACTTGATTATACTTCATCCAATCTCAAAGCAAAATTAAACTCAAGATAATAAAACAACGATAAAGCCTACTAGGTGTATAATTCGAAAAAAGTTTAATGGCGATAAATGATTGAGTTAGTCTTTCTTGGCACCACTGTTGGAATCCTCTCTGGCTTTTTTGGTATAGGGGGTGGAACTATTTTGGTGCCACTTCTCTTAATAATAGGCTATGAGACAAAGGTGGCTATTGGTATAGCAGTTGTGCAGATGGTCTTTAGTTCTGTTTATGGGAGTTATCTAAACCATAAAAAAGGTACACTAGATAGTGCAATGATTGGTGTTATCGGTGTCGGTGGTTTTATAGGAGCATTGCTTAGTGGAGGCATCGCATCTAGTTTTGATGATGAAACATTAGAGGTAATATTTTTACTCTTTGCTATATTTGCACTTTTGAGACTCTTTTTTAAGACAAAAGAAGAGTTGACTCAAAGAAAAGTAAACAAAGTAGTACTATTTGTTATAGGTTTTGCTTTGGGCGCTATTAGCATGACAATTGGTGTTGGTGGTAGTATTTTGCTCGTTCCAATTTTAGTTGGCTTTTTACATGTACCACTAAAAAAAGCGATATCAGCAGGTCTCTTTTTTGTGGTTTTTTCATCCATAGCTGGACTTATCTCTCACGCAAAGATAGGTCATGTTGATTTTGAGACTGGTGCTATCATAGGCTTGGCATCTCTATTTGGAGTCTATCTTGGCATCCATTTAAAAGACAAAGTAGGCGTAGTGATACAAAAAAGACTTTTGGTCATCTTTTACTTTTTAGTAGTGGCATATTTAATACAAAGAATATTTATTTAGGAATTTAAAATGAAAAAAGATTTTATAACAATAACTGGTGCAAGAGAAAATAATTTAAAAAATATTAACTTAGAGATCCCGAAAAATTCACTTGTTGTAATGACAGGTATAAGTGGAAGTGGTAAGTCAACTCTAGCTTTTGATACTCTTTATGCTGAGGGACAAAGAAGATATATGGAGTCTTTGTCATCTTATGCAAGACAGTTTTTAGACCGTGTTGGAAAACCTGATGTTGACAAAATTGAAGGGCTAACTCCAGCCATCGCCATTGATCAAAAAACAACTTCAAAGAACCCTAGATCTACAGTTGGAACTATTACTGAGATCTATGACTATTTTAGACTTCTATATGCAAGAGTTGGCGTGCAGCACTGCCATAAATGTAATAAAATTATCTCACAGATGTCAGCAGCTGACATAATAGCCGAGGTTGCAAAACTTCCAGAGGGTGCGAAACTAGCTCTTTTGGCTCCACTTGTTCGTGAGAAAAAAGGTTCATACGCAGATTTGCTTGAGTCTTTAGTTCATAAAGGTTATGTAAGAGCGATGATAGATGGCGTTATGGTTAGACTCGATGAAGAGATCGAACTTAGTAAGACTAAAAAACACACCATAAAAGTTGTCATAGACAGAGTTGTAGTAAAAGTTGAGAACAAAGAGAGAATAGCTTCTGATGTTGAGAAGGCTTTAAAAGAGAGTTACGGAGAGCTTGAGATAGACATACTAAACTATGAAGAGCTTGGCTTAAAGCATAGCAATATTCACTATAGTGAACATAACGCTTGTTTTGACTGTAAGATAAGTTTTGATCCACTTGAACCACTCTCTTTTTCATTTAACTCGCCAAAAGGCGCTTGTACAGAGTGTGATGGTTTAGGACTTCGTTACGCACTTGATTATGAGAAGATCATAGATGTAGATCTAAGCGTTGAAAAAGGGGCGGTAAAAATTGTTTATGGTTTTAACAAAGGTTACTACTTTACATTTTTAAAAGGCTTTTGTGCGCATAACGATATAGATATAACTGTGCCATACTCAGATCTTCCAGATCATCAGAAAAAAGCGATACTCCATGGTGGAATCGATGAAGTTACATTTCTTTGGAAAAACCATCCAGTAAAAAGAATGTGGCCTGGAATCGTAAAAATAGCTTACGATATGTTCAAAGATGAAAAAGAGTTAGCTGACTATATGAGTGAGAAGACTTGTAATATCTGTAACTCTCATAGACTAAAACAAGAATCTTTAGCTGTTAGAGTAGGGGATAAAGGTATTGCAGAGATTTTAGATATGCCGATCTCTAAGACTTATGAGTGGTTTGCAGATACAACAAACTTTGAACACTTTGATACTCAAGATACTCAAGTGGCTCAGCCAATACTAAATGAGATAAGGGAGAGACTCTACTTCTTGCACGATGTTGGACTTGGTTACATAACACTAGGGCGAGATGCTAGAACTATTAGTGGCGGAGAGGCTCAAAGGATCCGTATTGCATCGCAGATCGGAAGTGGATTGACAGGGGTTTTATATGTCTTAGATGAGCCGAGTATTGGGCTTCATGAGAGAGATACAAAAAAACTCATAAGAACACTTCGAAGTCTTCAAGAAAAGGGTAATAGCGTTATTGTGGTCGAACATGACAAAGAAACTATTGAAAATGCTGACTATATTGTAGATATTGGTCCAGGCGCTGGAAACTTTGGTGGAGAGGTTGTATTTAGTGGAACGCTAGATAAACTAAAAAAAGCTAAAACTCTTACTTCAGACTATCTATATGGAAGAAAAAAAATAGAGTACTTCTATAGACGCCCTCAAGATAAGTTTATAGAGATAAAAAATGTCACGCTAAATAATATCAAAGATCTAAGTGCAAGGATTCCACTAAATAACTTTGTCTGTATAACTGGTGTGAGTGGGAGTGGAAAGAGTTCTTTGATGCTTCAAACTCTTCTTCCAACAGCAAGAGAGCTTTTAAATCATGCAAGAAAAGTGAACAAAGTCGCGGGTGTTGAGATCACAGGCTTAGAACATGTTGATAAGGTTATATATCTAGATCAAAGCCCAATTGGTAGAACTCCACGCTCAAATCCTGCAACTTACACAGGTGTTATGGATGAGATCAGAAACCTTTTTTCTCAAACAAAAGAGTCTCAGATCCGTGGATATACAACTTCAAGGTTTAGTTTTAATGTTAAGGGTGGAAGATGTGAGAAGTGTCAAGGTGAGGGTGAGATAAAGATAGAGATGCACTTCTTACCAGACATCATGGTCAAGTGTGATACATGTAATGGAACTAGATACAACCAACAGACTTTAGAGGTCTTTTATAAAGGAAAGACTATTTCTGATGTACTAAAGATGAGCGTTGATGAAGCTTTTGAGTTTTTCAAACCAATACCTAAGATCCATCAAAAGATGAAAACACTAAGCGATGTTGGACTTGGCTATATTACTCTAGGACAAAACGCAGTAACTCTCTCAGGTGGAGAGGCTCAACGGATCAAACTTAGTAAAGAGCTAAGTCGTAAAGATACAGGTCAAACGCTCTACATCTTAGATGAACCTACAACAGGGCTTCACTTTGCAGATGTGGACAGACTTACAAAGGTTCTTCATCACTTTGTAGAACTTGGAAATAGTGTTTTGATTATAGAACACAACTTAGATATGATTAAAAATGCTGACTGGATCATAGATATGGGACCTGAGGGCGGATCTGGCGGTGGACTCATCATCGCAGAGGGCTCGCCTGAGGATTTGATAAAAAACTATAAAGAGACCAATAGCTATACCGCTGAGTATTTGATAAAAGAGTTAGAAGAAAATTAGGAGAAGATTATGGACAAAACATTTGAAGAATCACTAGGATTTAGACACGCTTGTAAGGTTTTTGATGAGTCAAAAAAGATAGCACAAAAAGATTTAGAATTTATACTAGATGCAGGAAGGCGTGCTCCATCTTCTTTTGGTATGGAGGCTTGGAAGTTTTTAGTTATAACAAATGAAGAGTTAAAAGCTAAGCTAAGACCGCTTTGCTGGAACCAAGCTCAAATAACTTCTTGTTCGCATCTAGTTGTTGTTTTAGCTGGAATTGAGTCTGTAAAAGTAGAGTCTGGTATACCAAAAAAGAGATTTGCAAGACGAGAGATGCCAGAAGATAAACTAGACTTTTATCTTAATCTTTATGCAGAGCATCTAAAAGAGACACTTAGTAGTGATGAGAATATTTATGCTTGGACTGCTAAGCAGACTGCATTTGCAGCTGCAAATATGATGAGTGCAGCAGCAGTTTTAGGTATTGATTCTTGCCCTATAGAGGGTTATGACAAAGATGCGCTTGAGGCTCTTTTAGATCTTGATAAGAGTAAGTTTAGACTCTCTATGCTTCTTCCACTAGGTTACAGAATTAACGAACAATCTTCACAGCAAAGACTTAGCTTCGATGAAGTTGTTGAGTATATAAACTAGAAATGATATAATATTTTTCAAATAAAAGGAAAGTTAAAATTGAAATTTAAAATAATTACGCTTATATTATCATTCATAACCATTTTACTTATGAATGGATGTAGTGGACAGGGAAATAGCATTAACATTGCATCTTTTCCAAAGCTTTTTGTACCAACATCGATGCTTAAAGAAGACAGTATTACAGTAAATACAAAGAATAAATACCGAGTAGATGGTCTAGGTATGCTTGGTTCAACTGTAGCATTATGTTATATATATGATAATGAGATTAACGAAGAAAATTCTTTCAAATTAAGATATAAATTTGAGGATATGGGTTATGGATTTACTTCATGGATGGAAGGTAAATACTGGGATATAGCTAGCCAAGATTATTTATTATATACTGGTAAAAGTGTTGGAAATAAAAAAGTATTATGCAAAAGAGAACCAAATGGTTTTGCTTCAGCATTTAAAGATTTTGAAACAGGCTTTCTTACACCAGAAATAATTGATGAAAAAGTTAATTCCAATATGTGATAATTTATACTTCTTCTAACTCCTTAGGTTTTATTTTGTAGTGTATACTAGACTAATATGAATATTGGATTTTTCTTATTTCTAAATTTTGATATGATTCTTTTTAAGTTCTAAAGGTGTATAAATAAGGTGTAAATAAAACAGAGGAGTATAGTAATGAAAATATTTTATATATCGGTTTTGAGTCTTTTTTTGCTTGGAGGATGTGCGACAAATAATGGTCCGGAGTATGATGGTAATAGTTACAAACAAATCAAGAGATATGAGATAGGAACAGTTATAGCACAAAGACCTGTGGTTATTAGTGATAATGGCACTGGGACATTTTTGGGAGCTATAATAGGTACAGTTTTGGGCTCAACGGTGGGTAGAGGACATGGAACCTCTTTAGCAATGCTTGGCGGTGGTTTGGCTGGTGGATATGCTGGAAGTGAAGTAGGAAAGGCAAATGGAGAGGAACTTAGTGTTGAACTAGATAGTGGTGAGATGGTTATAGTTGTTGTAAAAGGTCAAGAACTTATAGACTTAGGTGATCGTGTTAGAATCATTAAAGATGGCAACAAAGTAGCACAAGTTGATAAAATTTAAGATAGAGTAGGGATTCCATATCCACTACTTAAATTTATATATATTTCATACCCTAAGCTTGAGAGTATAATATCAAGTGTCTTTACGGAGAGACTTCCAGGCTCACCTCTTTCTATCTTTTCTCGTTCCCAAATTTTACTTGGGAATGCATACAGATAAAACATACAGGAATGTATACACTCCCAAGCACAGCATGGGAGCGAGAGGGAGCGAGATGGGTGGGCACAGCATGAGAGCTAGGTGGCAAGGGAATAAGAAAAATTATAGTTATTTCACAGTCTCTTTAATTGAAAACTAGAAAAAATGACAATATGCATTAAAGTTACATATCATAAAACCATCTGATATCATTTAGTAAAAAGGCAACTTAATGGGAAGAAGTAGATATAAGATATATGAGCCAACTCATCCGCACTTTGTTACATGTACCATCCTTCACTGGATACCTATATTTACAAGAATAGAGACTACAACTATTATATTTGATAGTTTAAAGCATCTTCAACACACAGATAACCTAAAACTATATGCTTATGTGATACTTGAGAACCATTTACATTTGATTGTAAGCAGTGACGACATAGGTAAGAGCATGAAAAAATTTAAAGCACATACAGCAAAAGAGATTTTAAAACTACTTCAAGAAAGAGATGTAAAAACTATACTTGATCAGTTGGCTTTTTATAAAAAGGCGCACAAAAAAGAGACAACATATCAATTGTGGGAAGAAGGAATACAGCCTAAGCTTATAAAAGATGAGAAAATGATGGTTGAGAGGATTAACTATATACATCAAAATCCTGTAAAAAGAGGTTATATAGATGAATCTAAGTTCTGGCGATATTCTAGTGCTAGGGATTATGAAGGTGTTGAGGGATTGATTGATGTTTGTAGGCTTTGGTGAGTCTATGCGTGTCCTCTCGTTCCCAAGTTTCCTCTCGTTCCCAAGTTTTGAGACTGTGAAAGAACTTCTTCTTTGCAGTCTCATTTTTCTAAATAAATAAGACAATTATTTCTAAATCTGTATATGATATTTTTATTGAAAATAAAGACCGTATATTGCATACTATTGGTGATAT
>NZ_JALOAN010000081.1 GCF_023228785.1 Sulfurimonas sp. | reverse complement strand
CAAGCTCAAGTTCACCGAGTTCAAGCCGGACCACCACACGTACCAGAAGGGCGCGTACATCATTTCGGGTGCGAAGCCGCTGAGCTACCTGCTTCAGGGTTCGACGTCTGGAACGACTACCGAGCGTGAACTATTGGGACATATGGTTTGTGTGTGCCCAACGCAGAGCACAACGCAGATGGAGTACGAGTAATCGCCGCATGATGGGGTAGGTTTATAGCCTACCCCATCATCGTCAGTTCACTTTTTACAGGAGAAAAAGCCATGAAGACGGCTCTTAATTACCTGCGGCGATACGGTAAGATACTCGCAATCGCTGCAATAGTGGTACTCATCGGGTACCTTCCGGTGCAAGCTATCCGGCTGGTTCCTGATGTAATCGACGGTAAAGGCACGTCAACGACGCCCCTTACCTTAGTGAGCACCGGAATTGATACCGGCGTAACCTTCACAACGCGGGATTTGCGGTGGACGCATTCCGACAAGAATGTGTGGCCGGATTCTGCGAAGTACATCATTACATTCAATAGCGGTGGAACTGACGATAGTGCTGATTCCTGCACCTTCATCATCAGGCCGCTCATCGGGTACAAGACGGCGAGTTCTACTACGGTATGGTTCCGCAGTACGTTGAATACGGATACGTTGAGTTTCGATTTCTCAGAATCCGACCAGTTTTACGAGTGGGATTTCGCGTGGAACAAGTACTTCCCGCCCGGAATGTGGGACGGAAACCAGTCGATAGACATCCGGTTTGAGTTTACCGGCGGTGTGAATAACGACACAACGTTCATCCTATCGGAGCATCTGATTCCGTACGTCAACGAGTACTAACCACGCACCATCACCGCCCCGCTCTCACCAAAGAGGGCGGGGCGTATCATACGTACAGAAACTATCGGAGGGAATGATGGCAGTTTTCTTGGAGTGGGTAGGCGGTGAAGACCGCGTTCCGCGTGACCGCACGGCATTTGGTAGGGGTGGGACTTCGGAACTCATAAGCTATCGCAAGCGCCCACACTGCATGAACAAGATCATCGCCTACGTGAAGAACGACCTTATCGCTGAGGAGCTTCAGTGCTCAGCAGTCGTTCCGTACGAAGGCCCATTTGACTATCGCTTCCGCCCGCATGACGACGAGAAAGCGGATGTTGTTGGGAATATCGCCAACACGCTTTCATCGTTCACGAAGGAGCAGTTGGAAGAACTCAATAAGCGACTCCCGGATGCGCTCGACCCGACGAAGAAAGTGATTGCAGATGCGGAAGGCGCTCCGAGGGTTGAAGCCGAAACACCGGACGAACCAGAGCCGGAGGCCGTCGAAGAGGTTGAGGAGCCGGAAGACGAGGAGGAGCCGGTAGTTGAGGTGAGCACAATGGAGCTACCTGCCACCTATCGTTGGCTCATCAATCGTGGAGCGGAGCTTGTATCGGTAGCGGAGAAGCACCTTGGCAAGACGTTCCCGAACCTACCTGCCGCTGCGAGCGCCATGTCAAAAGTGGAGCCGCCCCTGACACGTAGGCTGGTGTCGAATATGCTGAACAGCGCAGCGCACACTCACGTACCGCCGCTTCCTAAAGACGATGAAGAGGAGTAATCCAATATGGCCGCACTCGGCTTCCGCTTTACGACTGTGGGTGAGACGATTGAGGAAGTCTTTCGCCTAACCCCCGGAATCACCGGCGACAATCGAGAACGCCGGTTGTCGATACGTGACGGCCTTGTTCGCGCTTACGAGCAATTCCACGATGAATACGATCTTGGTGTTGTCCGTGAGCGCGATATTACGTTTACGTGGACATCGGGACGATCAATCAATCTGTCTACCGTAACGGCTACCGACTCCGATGGTGTTGCAATGACAGGTATCACAGGTTGGCGTGGTCGCCCAGCACGGGTAAAGTCGGAAGGCGAAGATTACGCTTGGCAGTTGGAAACATCAAACATGATCGACTTCGCGCGAGATCAGTACGATCAGGGTGACGATTCCGCGAAGTATAAGTACCGGGACGAGTCTCGTGGCTTTATGTATGCGGTTGAGGGTGACAAGCTGATTACCGTTGAAGCGATCACAAACGAGACGATCACCTTCGATCACTACCGTGAGCCGACAGCGATAACGCGACAATCTCCAAACAGCACAGCATGGGAGTTCCCGCGTGAGTTTCTCGACTTACTTGTCTACACCGTCGTCTATCAAGAGTGGGTATCCGCGCTCATGCAGAATCCGACGCGATACAAAGAACAGCGTCGCGCAATGGAAGCCCACGTCAGTAATCTCGCAGAGACTATACAACGTCGCGAGAAGGCACTACAAAAGAGCACCGAAATACCACCCGATGTATTGATACAGTCCGAAGCCGGTCCGTATGCACATGCGTTCTATGCGGCAGAAGAGCAATGGAATCGCACTACGGATGATATATCCAAGTATTGCAACGATCACCTGTGGAGGTAGGCCGTGGCAGATACGCGCTATACCATGATATTGAATACGGTGATGCGTTCGCTTGGGTATGAAAGTGCGACATCGTTTCGACAGATAGTCAGCACGACTGGTTCATCCACGACGGCTGACATCTTTGATCGGTACGTCAATATGGCGGCTCGGTATCATTCGTCGCTACACCCAAAGGGTTTCGCGTGGCGTAACCGCCTCAAGGAAATGGAACCCGCAGA
>NZ_JALOAN010000080.1 GCF_023228785.1 Sulfurimonas sp. | reverse complement strand
TGACACTCCATTATACGCCCGGTCCGAAGTTCATCAGTGCGATGATACAAACCGTGATAGCGCCTAAGATGATCAGTGCCCGGTATATTCTCGTCCAGGTCTTATCTTCGTTCTCCTTCATCTCCTGGCGGCCTTTCTCGATGGCCAGCTTCTCCATGACGCCAACGTCTTTCGATGTCACGGCATAGCCAATAGAGTTGATAGCATGAGTATAGGAGAGACCAACAAGGGCCCAATTCTTACGTCGAATCTTCTTATAGATCGGTTTGTCGGTTACTTCATCGACCATCTCAGCGCCCGGCAATGCCGCTTTCTTTCCCTTCTTGCCAAATACTGAGGATAATGTACTCTTACTTTTCTTGATAGCTGCATTCAGCGTGTTTGGAACCCGTACCGTTTCAATCGTATCATACAATACGATATTGGCCGGATCTTTTTCTCCTTCGAGCGCCATGTGAGCGAATACGTCTTTGGCTTTCTCCATGAGGATCACAAACTCTTCTACTGAATCCGGAATATCCTGGCCAATATCTTTCTTAGCGTATTCTTTCAGATATAATTCACAGTTGTCATAGAGTTCGGTTGCCGGACATGATAGGAGATAATGCAGTGTGTTTGTCCGGAGGAAACGGATCTTCGCAAATTCACGCATCATCTTAAGATCTTCCATGTTGTTGAGAGCCATGACAGATTTCAGGCCAAGGAAATGAGGAGAGAGAGTTCCTGCATGATGGACTTCAAGATCTCCGAAGAAGAGATCAGGTTCGCAGTATGAAGAAAAATCCGGTGCGAATTTCACACTGTATTCTCCGAGTGTGTATTCCCATGATGTCTTTTTCTCTTTGTCGGCAGGAATGAACCGTGTGTATTTGGATCCGGGATCGTGCAGAGCAAGACAGGGTTTCCGTTCTTTCCGGCATTCAATGAAGATCTCCGCCTCCGGGCAGTACTCGTTATAATCCTGCATCTTTGTTTTGTATTTCAGTAATATGACTATGGCAGCCGCTGCTAATGCGAAAATTGCCACAAACAATATGATCATGACAATTGGACTAACTGATATGAATTCATCCATTTTGTTTCACCTCTTAAAGAATAATGATTTGATTGACTTCCCTACGGGTTTTTGTGGTTCTGCAGGGAGTGATTTGAATGATAATGCCTCCCCGCTGCGCTGTTCTATACGTTTCTGCATCTGCAGCTGCCGTTCCATACCATCGCGGGCACGTGACAGGATAAACGACCATGAATCGGTAATATGCTGTTTGATCTGATGATATTCTGACTGTGTGACATCATCAACTGATGAAGATAAAACAACATGTTCCAATTCCAGCTGCAGATTTAGACGCGGTTTTTCTGGATTCGATACGTACGATAAATAAACATCCCTGGAAAAGAACACGCCGACAACACTCTTGAATGCTTTTTTGCATCCGGAAGAGAGTGGCGCTTTTACTATTTTAGCGTTGATTACTTCGGCAATATCAGAAACGATGAATTTCAGCGATAGCGCCAACTCCTCAGAACTGAATTCTATGTCCTCAGCTCCGTATGAATCGGGAGATACCGCTAAATCATCGTCTGCGAAGCCAAAATTATTTGCCTGTGTGGCACATTCGGGATCTTCCTCGGATGCTTCTACAAATTCGTCATCGAATTCTTCTTCATCAATCTCTTCTTCTTGCATGTCTTCATCATCGAATTCTTCATCGTCGGGTGATAACGGCATTATAGGATCTTGAGGTTTTTTGTAGCTTCTGCGTGACATTTTGTACACCATCCAAAAATAGGGTAAAAATAGAGAGTGGTATTGGAGTCAATAACACTCAGCGTTTCTTGTTGAACTTCATCTGACGGAAGACAGCGAACAGAATCGCGATGAATCCAATGGTGACGACAACAACGATCAGCGGAGCGACCGAGGCCCAGATGCTGGCTCCGGTAACAGTTCCCCACTCGCTACCGAGTGTAACGTTGAGATTAGTCACGATCATCGAACAGATAACCGGGATCAGGATGGCCAGGAAAATGACAGTCATCACGCCATACATGTTGTCGGCGAGAGTGTCCATGATTGATCCATATCCATCGAGTCTGGCATCTTCCCGAAGCTTCGGGATAATTCCTCTGAGACCGTTTGCTTTGACCACTTCTGGATATTCCATAGCATGGTTCTTTACACAGGCATTGATGCTCTGTGTGTGATTGAGAAACTCTTTGTTGAAAATTTTTGTCATAAGGGGATTTCAACTCCTCAATTCATTATAATGTAATGCATGTTTAAAAAAGTGTCTAAGAAAAATAAATTGAAAATGTTTTGGTTATTTTTTCTGAGTCTTTGTTTTGGATGCTGCAAGATATACTTTCAGTGCGGAGGCCACCTTTTTTCTTTCAGCTATGGCTTTTGTATATTTCTTTTTGAGTTGTTTGTATGCTGCCCTGCCTGCCTGCGTATCCTGCTGCGCTATCGTGACAAGTTTCTTTCGGATCTTGTTGTATTCCCTGGCATTTTTATTATACGCGGCGATGAGTTTCTGCACGGTCGCTTTGTTCATGATCACCATCTCCTATTCCGGTTCTGATGTTTTCTTTTCATACCGCCGCGTTTTCTCATTGCGACAAGTGATGCAATAACGAGAGTAAGACCGCCAACGATCAGGACCAGCGGGAATATCTGCATGATCTGATACGATATGCCGCTGATGGTCGTGACTGTGTTGTATGTTCCTT
>NZ_JALOAN010000007.1 GCF_023228785.1 Sulfurimonas sp. | reverse complement strand
GTAAGCTTTGCACAGGCAGTTCTATATAGAGATGCTGGGTTTGATGTTGTTTGGATTGATATGCTTTGGATCTTTGTTATAGGTATGATCTTTTTTCTTGTAACACTTGCGATTTTTAGACGCAGTTTAGAGAAAGGATGATGACTCACTGGAGATAAAATAATTTTAACCATTATTTTGCTACAATCGCTCAAATAGTAAACACTAAGGTAATATATGAAAATAGCAATAATGGGTGCGATGCCAGAAGAGGTAGCACCAATACTAAAGAGATTAAAAGATTATAAAACAACGGAGTATGCTGGAAATAAGTACTATGAAGCTACTTATAATGGCGTTGAGTTAGTCATAGCCTATAGTAAGATTGGTAAAGTCTTCTCAGCACTTACTGCATCTACTATGATAGAGCATTTTGGAGCAGAAAAACTACTTTTTTCAGGAGTAGCAGGTGCGGTATCACCTAAGTTAAAAGTTGGAGACTTAATTGTAGCTACAAAATTAGCTCAACACGATCTTGATATTACGGCATTTGGACACCCTTTTGGGTACGTTCCTGAGGGAAGTGTTTTTGTTGAGACTGATAAATCTCTTATAGAGATAAGTAAAGTGGTAGCAAATGAGATGGGTAAAAGTGTTGTTGAGGGTATTATCGCAACTGGAGATCAGTTTGTTGCAAATGAAGATAGAAAGAACTGGATAGGCTCAACTTTTGGTGCTGATGCCCTTGAGATGGAAGGCGGAAGTGTTGCAGTTGTTTGTGATGCGCTGGGAGTTGATTTTTTTATCCTCCGTGCTATTAGTGATGCTGCGGATATGGATGCAAGTTTCTCTTTTGATGAGTTTTTAGAGACTAGTGCAAAAGAGAGTGCTGAGTTTGTTATGAAAATGGTAGATAAAATAGTTCTTTCATTAGATAATGCAAAAAACTAATATAGTCTAATATGCCAATTATAATTTCTAAAAAAATTATGTCAAAACTAGGTCGCACTAATGCCGAGTTTAACTTAATAGAAGAGGGCGATAAGATTTTAGTAGGACTTAGTGGTGGGAAAGATTCACTCACTATGATCCATGCAATGAAAGAGCAGCAAAGACGTGCACCATTTAAGTTTGAGTTTTTGGCTGTAACGGTTGGCTATGGTATGGGAGAAAACTACGATGCTCTTATCGCACATTGTAAAGAGTATGAGATAGATCATATATTTCATGATACTCAGATCTATGATCTAGCCAAAGAGAAGATAAGAAAAAACTCATCTTTTTGTAGCTTTTTCTCAAGAATGAGAAGAGGAACACTATATGGAGTTGCAGAGAAACATGGCTGTAATAAGTTAGCACTAGGACATCATATGGATGATGCTGCTGAGAGTTTTTTTATGAACTTTATTTATAATGGTCAAATGCGATCCCTCGCACCAAAATATAGAGCAGATAATGGACTTATTGTCATTCGTCCACTCATACAGATGCGAGAGAGGCAGTTAAGAGCATTTGTTGAGGACAACAATATAGCAGCAATTGGCGATGAAGCTTGTCCTGCTATGCGCTTTGACATAAAGATGCCACACGCTAGAGCAAGCACAAAAGAGATGCTCTCTCAGATGGAAAAAGAATTTCCATCATTATTTACTTCAATGAATGCTGCGTTTAAGAATATTTCAGTTGATAGTTTTTTCGATAATGAGAGGTTTAGTATTTAGTTACTAAACCTTTTTCATCTTTTTCAATTTGAGATTTTTTACTCAACAGAGTATCATCTTTTAAGTTTTGCAGAAATTCTAAAATATTTTGTTGGTAAGATAGAGTGTCTATATCTCTAGTTATCTCGGTGAGTGGTTTTAAAGACTCTATATCTATTTTTTTTGCATATCTTGGGATGATTTTTAACTCTTTTTGAATGTGTAAAACTAAAGTATCTATATCTAAACCATTAGGATCTTGTACTTTTTTCACTAGTTCTTTTGTTGTTAGTGTTAAGAGGTTTGCTCTATCTTTATCATCTTTGTAAATATCCATAGCGATTTTTTCAACTATAGTGTAGTTTTCTTCATCCACGTCTTCATTTGATGAGATAATGAGTGCAAATATTTTAGCACGAAACTCTAAAGAGCCATGATGGTGAACAAAAAACTCACGAAAAGCACTGAAAAAGTGGTGTTTTAGCCGAAAACTAAGCTTCATTTCTATCCTTAGGCAAGACTTAAAATCGATATATATATGGTATTATACATCTTTGAATTTAAAATACAATTTTATAGGTGAAAAATGTGCTAAATGATAATGATTATGTAGTGTTGAAAAATTCTTTTATAGAGTCGCAAAGACTTTTTGATAAGTTAAATGTTGTAGCAGATCAAGCTAAAGAGATTGAGTATGATGAGAGTGGCCTTTTTTTTGAAGATGAAGAGAGAGTTCAAAGACATTGGTTGAAACTTAGTTCAAAAATTATAGATGCACTCTCTATCGCTTTAGAATCTTATAAAATAGAGCTTTTAAAAAATAAAAATTTAGAGACAAGAGAGTTAAGTATAAACCTTCTCAAAGATGATGAGATTAGTAAGATCTTAGTTGATTATAGCAAAGATGGTGCTATAAATATCACACAAATTAGTTAAGGAAAGCGTAAAATGGGTAGAGCCTTTGAATATAGAAAAGCATCAAAATTAAAGAGATGGGGAGCAATGTCAAAGTTGTTTCCAAAATTAGGAAAAATTATTACAATTGCAGCAAAAGAGGGAAGTAGTGATCCTGATATGAATGCAAAACTTCGTACAGCGATTCTTAATGCTAAAGCTGAAAATATGCCAAAGGATAATATAGAAGCAGCTATAAAAAGAGCAACTGCTAAAGATATCAGCAACATGCTTGAAGTAAACTTCGAAGGTAAAGCACCTCATGGTGTTTTAATTTTTATAGAGTGTATGACAGATAATAATACTAGAACAGTTGCTAATATTAAAAATATACTAACTAAACATGGCGGAGAGTTGTTAACAAATGGCTCACTAGAGTTTATGTTTGATAGAAAAACAGTTATAGAATTCGAGTTAAAAGAGGATATTGATATCGAAGAGTTAGAACTTGAACTCATAGATTCAGGATTAGAAGAGATAGAAGCTGAAGATGGAATCTGCTTAGTTACAGGAGACTATACAAGTTTTGGTACTCTTACAGAGGCACTAGAGAACATGAATATAGAGATAAAAAAAGCAAATTTAGAGAGAATGGCAAACTCTCCAATAAGTATTACAGATGAACAACATGAAGAGATTGACAAGATTTTAGAGAAGCTTGATGATGATGAAGATGTACATAAAATTTTTACAAACATTATATAAATATCATAAGGAGCAAAAGCTCCTTATGATAGTAGGGACTATATGTCCCTACAACCCCCTGAAGCAAAAAAAACAAGTTTTTGAGAGAAAATTGCTGTAATGAACTATATAGATAGTACCTATACAGATACTCTTGAGGTAAAGCAATCAAAATTTATAGCTTTCCTTACTCCCTTCTCACAATATGAAAAAACCCTAACAGAGCTAAAACAAGAGCATCCAAAAGCTAGACACTTTGTTGTGGCATATAGACATCTAAATGAATATGAGCAAATTGTAGAATATTCAAGTGATGATGGTGAACCAAAGGGAACATCTGGAAGACCTTCTCTTTTTGTACTTCAAGGTGCCCAGCTTATAAATACGGCAGTAATAGTAGTTAGATACTTTGGTGGAACAAAACTAGGACCTGGTGGGCTTGTTCGTGCTTATAGTGATGTTATAAACTTGAGTCTGCTAAAAGCTAAACTCTTAGAATATAAAAAAGAAGAAGAAATAGAAATTCAGTTTGAATATTCAAATATTAGAATGGTTGAGTATGAGTGTGATGAGTTAAATATTGAGATTATTCAAAAGAGTTTTGACAACCAAACTCTATATAAAATAAAAGGATCTAAAGAGAGTATAGATTTGTTTTTAAAAAAAATGAATAGGCTAGTGGAAGTTATTTAACCGCCACTAACAGCAGAGCCCATCCCCCAGATAGGTAGAAATATACCAAGAGCTAGAAGTATAACCATAGCAGCAATAATAACGAGCATAATAGGCTCTATAGCATCTGAGAGACCATCTATAATAGCATCAAACTTCATCTTGTAATATTCTGCAACTTTTTGCATCATGGCATCTAATGTACCACTATCTTCTCCAGCTCTAACCATCTGAATAATCATATTTTCAAAAAGTTTTGTTTCACTAAGTCCAGTATTTAAAGTACCACCTTTTTCAACCGTAAATCTTACAGAAGATAGTTTCATCTTAAGTGGCAGGTTGTCTATCATAGAGATAGATGTCTCTAGAGCTTCTGCAATTGGAATACCAGCACGAACAAGTTCGGAAAAAACAAGAGTAAATCTGCTAAGGGTAGAGTACTTTATGATATTTTTTATAAGATATATTTTAAGAAGGGCTTTATGCCAGGCAAGTCTTATATGTTTGTAATTTGAGATAAGGTATTTAAAAAGCACAAAAGATAGAAACAAGCCTGCTATAACATATAGACCATAATTATTAAAGAGATGTTCTAGTGTTAGGAGTATTTGAGTTGGTAGAGGTAGTTCAGCATTTAGCTGTTCAAAAATATCTTTAAACTTTGGAACAACATAAGAGATAAGAATAGTAAAAGCTATAGCCATAGCAATCATTACATTTCGTGGATATGCCATCGCTTTTTTAAACTTGATAAAGTTTGAACGAATTTCTTCTAACATATTTGCTAAGGCATATAGCGCTTCATCAAGGTTACCAGTTTTTTCTCCTAGTTGAACCATCGCTATAGTTAAGTTTCCAAGCTCAAAACGAAAGTTTTCCATAGATGAAGAGAATGAGTGACCAGAATTTATATCATCTGCTAATTTACTAAAGACATATTTTAAAGCTTTGTCATCACTCGATGAGGCTATCTCACTAAGTGAATCATGTATAGAGATACCAGCATTTGTCATAACAGCTAACTGTCTAATAGCTGCTATAAGTGCATCTGGCTTGATTTTTCTTTTTTTTATATTTTGAGCAAAATTTGCTTTAAATCTTTTAAATTGTTCTTCTAAGGGTTCATTCTCTTCAACAACTTTTATAATAATGCCAGAGTATTTTAGTTTTGCATTATCATTAGCTTCTTTTCTATCTTTAGCATATAGTGGTACTTCTAATCGCTTACCTTTAGTTAAAATAGTTGCTACAAAGTATTTCATCCTTTTGCCACCCTAAGTACTTCTTCGATACTAGTGATTCCATCTAGTGCCTTTTGAATTCCATTTTCAAAAATACCAATAAAACCTTCATCTACAGCTTGTTTTAAAAGAGCTTCCTTAGATGCACCTTTAGCTATAAGAGATGAGAGATTGTCCGTAATATTTAAAACTTCACATATCATCTCTCTTCCCATATATCCTGTATCATTGCACTCTTTACATCCTTCACCTTTATAAAAAACATAATTTTCTGGTAGAAGATCACCTAGGTTTTCTATGACGGATGCTGGAATTTTTTCAATAACTTTACATTTAGTACAGATCTTTCTAACTAGTCTTTGTGCTTGAATTGCGACTAATGCACCACTTATGAGATAGTTCTCTATGCCCATATCAACCATACGAGGGATTGCACTAATAGAATCGTTTGTGTGGAGTGTTGAGATGACTAGGTGACCAGTAAGAGCAGCCTTAATAGCAATCTCAAGAGTCTCTTGATCTCTAATTTCACCTATCATAATCTTGTCTGGATCTTGTCTAAGGATAGATCTTAGTGCATCTCCAAAACTAAGTCCAATTTTAGGGTTAACTTGAACTTGCTGGATAAGATTCATTCTATACTCTACTGGATCTTCAACTGTAATAACTTTATCTTCAACATTTCTAAGTTCATTTAAAGCACCATAGAGTGTTGTGGTTTTACCACTTCCTGTTGGACCAGTTACAAGGATGATACCAAATGGTTCTTTTAGACCTTTTAGAAGTTTGTTATAGCTAAGTGTATCCATACCAGCATCTTCAAGTCGTACAAGAGCTTTTTCTTTGTCAAGAACACGCATAACAATGGACTCACCATATAAAATAGGAAGTGTTGATATACGAAAATCATACTCTCTATCTCCAACTTTAGTTGAAAAACGACCATCTTGAGGTTTTCTTCTCTCAGCAATATCTAGATTTGCTAGTAGTTTTAATCTTGAAGCCAAAGGAGGGTAGATATCTTTTTCAAAGATAAAAATCTCAGCTAGTTTTCCATCAATACGTCCACGAACTACACAGTTTTTCTCAGTCGGTTCTATATGAACATCACTTGCTCTACTACGAATACAAGCCTTCAAAATAACATCAATTAGTAGTAAAATAGAAGAAGCTTCTTGTTGCTCCTCTATAGAACTTATTGAGTTAAGTTCATCTCTTATTTTTTTTACTAAACCTTTTACGCTATCTTTTAGTTCAACTTTAAACAAATAAGATTGGATTTGCTTTTTTGTAGCTGTTGCAACTTTTACGATTTTTCGTGGAAAAACTCTTTGAAGTGCTTCTTGGGCTTCTATATTTAAGGGATCATTAAAAGCTATAGTTACAGACATATCGTCTTGAGAGACTGGAAGTGCAGTATATTTTTTAAGTTGAGCTAATGGAACATTATTTGTAAGTTTGTAGTCCATATCTATAGAGTCTAAGTCTAAAAAAGATACCTCTAGCTCACTAGAGAGTTTTTGTAAAACTTCTTTTTCATTTATGTAATCATAATTATCAATGATAGTGAGTTCATAAACACCATTTCTAATTTTTTCAACTATGAAGCGGATAAGCCTATCCATAGTCATAAATCCAGATAGAGTAATATCTCTTAATATTAAATCTGAACTTAGTCCTTTTGATAGTAGTCTATCAACTTGTGACTGCATAATAGAACCATTAGCAAGTAAGTCGTTTGTTATTCTATCCATGTTAATTTCACTTTACCAATATATGTGTTTTTTTATGATAATTGTATCATAAAACTCTTCAATGACTATTTTTTTTAGTTTTTCATCATTAGTAAGATATAGCTTATATGTTAATTTTTCATCATCTTTATCAACAAAAAAATAAACATCTCTTTGCTCATGTACACCAAGCTCAGTATAAAAATCAAAAACTCTAGAGAGTACATAATCAGTTGATGGAAATTTTAAAGAAGATAAATCATAACTGTCTACAAGTGCATGATATAGAAGCTTTTTTTGCATAAGTATAGTAGAGAGGTAAGCTGAATTAGCACGAGCTTCTTTTGAAAACTTTAGCATAGCTATAGGAACGGCAAGTCTATCTATATAATCAGAGTGAAGACAAGAAAAAGCGTATAGTGAAATAAATTCTTCATCTTTTTTATTATACTTAAAATTGTTAAAACCTAAAGTACAAGCTTCTTCAAACTTTTTGTTTTGATAAAAATTTAACATCTCTTGTTTTATGTCAGCATGTAAATTAAAAGCTAAAAGTATAAATAAAACTATTTTCATCTGAATTTTCCTCTTTGGATCTCTTCTAAGAGAGTCTTTGCTTGAGATGATTTAGAATGTGCAATATACCTTTGTAGAGTTTGTATAGCTTCGTCTTTTTTACCGAGTTTAACTAATGATTTTGCAAAAATAATCCAACTAGCATCTATATTATCGTTGATTCTATTTGTAATTAAAGCATAGTTATATGACTGATGATAATCCTCGATATCATAATATTTTTTAGCAATAAAAAGACTAAGTGCAGGGTTGTTGTTTTTGCTAAATCTCTTTAAAACATGGCTTAAATCGTCTTGAGTAATTTGTCTTTGTATTTTAATAGGATTACTTTTTTGGAGTTTTATCTCTTCAATAATAACTGGATCTGGTTCTTTTTTTGCAGGTTTTAAGATCTTTTCTTTTTTAGGAATTTCTTGTTTAATGCTTTCTTTTTTTTGATCTTTATGAATAACGCTTTGATAACTTACTTCATTAAAAGTTGAGCTGTGTTTTAAGTTTGACATAAAGTTTAAAGATGGAGAAAGAACAAGGTTTGGTTCTTTTTTTGGTATAACAACTTTTAAAGTTTCATTTTTTTCTACTACTTCTTTTTTAGGCGTGATTTTTGTTTCTTCAAGATGAGTTTGGACTGCTTGTTGGTTATGCTGTGCTTCATTGCTCTTAAACATATCAGAACTTTTAACAAACAAAACAACTACAAAAATGATACATAAACTAACAAATATTACGACATAAGGCAATAAAGTCTTTAGTTTATACGCTTTATACTTTCTTTCTAATTCATGTACATTAAGCATTGATAAGACCTGTGTGGATTGCTGACATTTCCACTATTTTTTTTGATATTTCATTTGTTTTAATACTACTAGGAGAGTTTTGTAAATACCACGAATAAATTTCAAAAAGAGAGTACAAAAGTTTGTTAGTATCTCTATAATTACCTTTAGTTAGTTTATATATAAAATTTACACTACGTTGATTAAACATATTTGCAGTATCAAAACAATTGGCTTTCATAAGTTTTTTTTGTATATAAATTTTGAGTTCATTGTTTAGAGCGTTTTCTAATTCTATAGTTTCCCAAATTCTAGTTTTAAAATGCTCTTTTGCAATTAGATCTTCTTTTTGAGTCTTGTGTAGTGTTATAACAAACTTTACACTTCTTGTATCTGATAGAAGTCTTATTTTTTCCATTTGAACAGTGGGATATAATTGAGCTTCATCCAAAAGAACTAAAGGCACTTCGGGATTGTCAATAGTGTGTTTTTTTACTATACTCATAAATTGCGTAAAATTTAATTCACCTTGATATTTTACATCAAAAAGATCTTGCGCAAGAGATTTAAAAAACTCATTTTCATCAAGAATTGGAGTCTGGTATATAATAACTTTTTGAGAAGTTGAGAGATCATGATAGAGTTTGTTCAAAAACATACTCTTACCAGTTCCTGGCTTACCATATAAAAGTATCATTTTTAGAGGTTTCTTAACGGAATCTTTTAAAGATTGATATATTGTTGATACACGATCTAGTTGGACGTAGTCTTTTGCATCAACAGAGTCAAGAAAAACACTCTTAGCATTTTCAAAGATGTTATTTTTCATCTTCCTCTTTCACTTTGTTAGACTTTGTATTGTTTTGAGCATCTATTGAAAGATTGTCCGTAATATTTGAGATAGAACTATTTTTTATACCAGCTATAGTATCAGTAATACCCTCATAGCCTAAATCACTAAGAGATAGATCATTGTTAGCTCTATCTATAATATGAGGTTCAATGACAATAACAAGCTCTTGAACTTGCTTTGTAGTCTCTTCATATTTAAAAAGATAATTAAGAATTGGAATATCTCCTAACAATGGAACTTTATTTGATTTTTGAATATTTTTTGAATTAATTAAACCACCTATAATAATTCTATTCCCATCTTTTACTGTTACAACAGAAGAGAGTTGGCGACGATCAAGATCAGGCGGCATAATTCTATCTGCTGAAGTTTGCTGCGACATATCTTGTGCTGTCTCAGAGAGTGAAGGGTTTATTTTTAATGTGATAGTCTTATCATCAGCAATTTCAGGTGTAATATCTAAAAGAACTCCAGCAAAAACAGACTGAACATTTTCATTTTGAGTTGTAGCTGCAACTCCACCACCAGTTCCTTGTTGGTTTGTTTCAGATTTTATTTTGTAAAAATACTCTGTTCCTGCAGTTATCAGAGCTGGTTGATTGTTAAGGGTTAAAACTTTTGGGTTTGATATTGAGACAACATCTCCTTGAGTTTTTAGAAATTTTATAACTTCATTTAAACTGCCTTTTGCTCCTAGACGAAAAATACTAGCAGAAGCACCACCAGCGGAATTTAAGGCAAACTCATCAAAAGAAGTGCCTGTGTTTTGTGCAGTAGAGGTAAATTTATTTACATCTTTAGTAATTAAGTTATCAAAAGCCAAGTCAATATTTTGCAGTGCATAGAGTTGTTGCCAATCCACACCGGTAGTTTTACCTTCACTCATAGTAACTGAGAGAAGTTGAACATCAATTAAAACTTGTAGTTGAACTTTGTCTTGAAGCTTTTCTAAATAATTTTCAAGTCTATGCATCTGTTTAACTGTAGCTGTAATAGTAATAAGCCCAGCATTTTTGTTAATAATGGGAGCATCAGCTTGATAAATATCTTGAGGTCTATTTATAACTCTTTGAAGTTCTAAGTCAAGCTCTTCCCAAAATATAACTTCATCACTAGACTCTATTTTTATTCCTGATTCTGCTGAAGAACTACCACCATTAGCACCTCTAGAATTTGTAGTGCTTGTGTTACCTCCAGTAGTTGTTCCAGAGTTACTCTTTGCAGATGAAGAACTTAGAGTTATATTTGTACTACCAGTGCCTTTTCTTTGTGAGAGAATATAATCTATACCAAAAACTTTTGTATTTAAATATGAAATTTTGAGCACATTGTTTTGCAGTTCATAGTAAAGGTTATTTTCTTTTAGAATAATATTTAATACTTCATCTATAGTTAAATTTTTAAGATGAGTTTTATTTAGTTGAGTTTCTAAAAATTTCTGAGCATGAGGATCAGTTACAATAACACTAAACTCACATTCATCACTAAGTTGCTCTATAAAATCTATGATCTTTGTATCTTTCGTAGAACTTATGCTAAATAGCTCATAAGAACAATCAGCACTTAAGCTACTTGATAAAAGAAGTGTAAAAAGTGACCCGTAAACTATTTTTTCTATAAATTTCATTCTCTTATCCTATTTAAATTTTAAATTTTTATTTTGATCGTTAGTAGTAAGAACTAACTTTTGGCTGCCTTTTGTTAAGACAACATTCGTCCTTGTGATGCTTGACACCAAAAAACCTGCGATGTTTTGATTTACTCTATACCATTCTCCATTAATGAGTGCAGAGTTGTTTATGATAGCACTAAGTTTCATAGATTGAGGTGTTTGCTTTATAGCGCTGATAGTTGATGTAGTAGAAGATTTTTTAATACTTGCTTTTGCAACATGAGCTACTTTTTTGTTTTTGCTTTTTTCAGAACTTTTTTTGTAAAATATAAACGGATCTTGTATCTTTAAGATTTCAGAATTATTCATACCAATTCTTGCCGGTTTGATTGCATCTACTTGAGTATCAACCCATGAAAGTTCATTTGCACTAAGAGCAACTTGAAAAAACAAGAGAGATGCTATGATGATTTTGTATATTTTCATTAGTATGTAATCCCCCAAACTGAAATAGATAGATCTGTGTCAAGTCTTTCATTTGCTTTTATTTTTACTTTATGAATATCTACTACTAACTCACTTTGCTCTAATGAGTTTATAAATCTTAGCGTATTTGTATACTTAGCAGTTGTTTTTAACTCTATATCTAAAATATGTCCAAAAGACTTGTCTGTTTTAGCATACTCATTTGTAAAGTCTACAATTTTAATACCATATTTTTTAGCATTTGTAGAGATAGAGTGTAGATATTCACCCCAAGTTCTCTCATCATAAATAAGTGAAGAGATAGTCTCTATTTTACTTTTTATGTATGCATTATTATTTTTATGTATCTCAAGATTATTATTTAACTTTTTAATCTCTAGATCCAAACTGGCAATTTTGCTCTCTGGATTTACTTGTAGGTAGGCTTTATCAGCATTTATTTTAGAAGTTATTTGGTTTATTTGCTTATTTGTCTCTTTAAAGGCTGCTTCTGAGCTATCCCAAAAAAGAAGGTATGAAAATGCGAAAATCACACCAAAAACCATAATATATGTCATATATATGTCTTTTTGACTTTTATTTTTAAAAGAAGCATCTATACTTTGTAAGTAGTCTTCAATATTTATTTTCATAATATAACCACCTTTAACTCACTAAAGTATTGATTTGGATCATCTTTAAGCTCTATTCGTCTTAGGGAAAAATCATATCTCCCTTCATATGCTTTTGTTAAGTATTCTACCATTTGAGTGATTTTTTTATCTTTTTTAGAAAGTAGATTTAGTGTAAAAGTTTTTTTATCCTTATCTTCATCATAAGTAATAGAGTCTACTTTTATGGTAAATTTATTTAAGTCTTTTGTAAACATAGAGAGAAGCTTTGCTTTCATAGGATAGTTTACTTTTACATCATGGATCTTAACAAGAGTTGACTTTTTCTCTGCATAATCTTTTTTTTCTTGTTGTAGAAGAGTTGCAACTTTAGTTTTATCTGCTTCTTTGTTTTTGATTATAGCTTCCCTTGTAATTTTTATATTGTGAAGCTCTGTGTACTCTGTTTCTAGCAATTTATATTGCAAATTTTGTGCATATGTTAAAGTCCAATATGTAAAAGGATATACAAAAGCAATAACCAAAGAAGCAGCGCTCAACATAAATAATTTACCACTTTGTCTTTGCATAAACTCTGGTGGTCTATGATATGGTGTAAAGTTACAGTTGTACTTTTGATCTTTTGGTAGTGTTGTATATATATGCATCAAAGAGTGAAGCTGATCTATATATACACCATCGCTCTCAAAACCATAATTAAAATCATAACTACTAGATTCAACGCCAAGTTCAACTTCACTCATTTCATCTAGTTTTGTTATAGTTTGAATTTGAGAGTCTATATAAATATGTTCTATTGTTTTTAATTCATAAGCTCTTTTTACATAAGTTAAAATATCACTAATGTTTGCAAATATCTCTTTATATAGTTTAATAAAATACTCTTTATAGTCACTAAGCGTATCTTTTAGGTTGTGGTTACTAAGAAAGTCCATAAAATCTTCATAAAGGACTCTCTCTCCATAAAGCTCACAAAATCTCTCATGCATCTGTAAAAATGAGAAGTTTATGGATTTTGTATATAAAAACTCTTGTTCACTATATATTGTGATAGAAGCATCATTTTCTTGAAAGTATATAAAAGCATTTACACCACTAGACTCTAAAATCTCTTTTTCATAAAGAGATTTTAGTAGTAAAGGAGAAGGGATGATGGTATCTATATACTTAATCTTTGAGACAACATTAGCAAAAGTCTCTTGAAGTTCTAAAGGATCAACTATAAAGACATGAAAGTTTCTATCATCTTCATCAAGTGAATTAAATGTTTCTATAAACTGTACTTGATAGCTAACTGCTTGATCAAGAGCTAACTCATCATAAACTTTGTTATTGATGGCATCATAAAGATCTTCATCAGAGATATTTTTAGATATTGATATTTGCGATGTTATGAAACTTTTAGTATTTAGGTAAGAGATTGCGTACTGGTCTTTAGAGTATTTTGGCGAACTTTCCTGAGAAAGGAAACTAGACGCACCACTAAAGTAACTATCTTTGTATGGATTAACAGAAACTACGCTTGAGAAAGAGTGTTTTGTTTTTTTCTTCATTACTTAAGGTCCTATTTAAAATAAGCCATTGCCATAGAGTAAAACTTACCATCTTTGTAAAATTCTACTCTATATAGTTTTTGACTTTTATCTACAGAAAAGTTTTTATCTAAGTTTTTTAGGCTTATATCAACTCCACTTTCACTAGCAGAACTTGATCTATAACCTATAATATTTACACGAAACTTACTGTTATTAACTATGTGAAAATCGTCAGTTACAAAAAAAGTTGAAGTAAAATTGACAGATTCTAACTTACCATCAATAATAACATCAAAATTTTCTTCACTTTTTTTCACAATTTCAAAATATTGAGGTCTTAATGTTGTGATTTTTTTATTACCAAGATAAACAACAAAACTACCATTGGTTTTCTTTATACTCCCTAGTATATGAGAAAACTTAAATACATTACTAGATGATTTTAGCGGAATATAACTTAAGTAAGGTTTTATATCATGTAAGTTTAATGATATATTGTTATTAATATTTAAAACTCCATATTGTGAAAGTATTTTGTCTAACTCTTTTTCATTTAAATCAAATTCTCTTTTGTAGTCTATATTCATAATCTTCATAAATTCTTCTATGGCTAGGAGTTGATAAAATACTTTTTGAGATAGTGTTGGGAGATGTTTACTTGTTTCTATAGCAAAAGCTGGCTTATTGTTTGTAACTGCAAAGTATGTAAGTGAAAGTTGCATAGCTTCATCTTCAAATTTTGTATTTGTATTTCTAACACCTAGGGTATGATGTTGTTTTATAAGTTTTTTATTTATGTTTTGAGTAACAATAGATGCTATTGAATCTAGATTTCCAAACTCTTGTTCTTGCTGGAGTTTGTTTTGATCTATCACACAAGTTTGTCCCCATGCATTAGGATTGAAGATGTTTCCTTGATGTTCTTTTCTATAAAAGCCATTTCCATCATGTAGGTTTAAAACCAAAGAGATATTCTCTTGTAAAATGATTTTTTTAATCTCTTCTACTCTCTTTTTATCCTTATCACTATCTTTTACAAAGGAGAATTTTCTATTCATATCTCCATACAAACCTCTTTGATTTACTTGGATACTAGGTCTGTTAAGATCTGGGACTATCCAAAGATTTTTAGAGAGTATCTTGTAGTGAGTTGCAAGGACAGAGGCTGCAAAATATCCACCAGGTTCATCTCCGTGGATACCTCCTATAACCAGAAGCGTAGTATTTGAGTCGCTATTTTGCTTTTTTATGAGTTGCACCTCTGAAGATGCATATAGATTTAAGCAAATAAGTAGAAAAATTGATAAAAATAGCTTTTTAAATAGCATTTTATTTTTCTGTCAAAATTTTCATCTTGTTAGACTCATCAAGTCTTACAATAAGTGATTTATCTCCACTAAACTCAAAAGTGTCAGACTTGTAATCTTCATAAAAAGTTATTTGGTAAACATCTTTAGTTCCTGGATATGGGACTACATTTATATCTTTAAATATAATAGTTTTTTTTTCTATCTTTTTAAATACTCTTGTTTTATACTTTTTAAATTTATCAAAATTCATACCATCAAATCTTATAAATTCTTTTGCATAAAAATTAAGATAACCATCTATATCATCATATAGCCAACTATATCTCCAACTATAAAGATCAGAAAGAATTGAAGTTAAGATCTCTTTTGAAATATTTTGTTTTACTTCATCACCATTGATTATAAGAAGAGTGTTTTGTACATCTATATTTTCATCTAAAACTTCTATGCTAGGGTTGTCTATAGCTATACAGCCTTGTGTAAACTCATCTCTTTCTTTTTCCGTTGGGAGACCATGTATCCAGATCCCATAACCATTTTTACCTCTGTACTTGTCATATTCATTTGGATATGACGTAACAAAAGCGAGTGGTCCATAAAATGAGTCAAGCTTATTTTCTTTTGTAAGTTTTTTTGTTATTTTATAAACGCCAATAGGAGTCTTTAAGTCTCCTTCTTTAAGCTTGTCACCTTTTTCTTTTCCTGTAAATGCACTATATTTTTTCTTTAACTTATAAGTATTATTGTCATCTTTTGAATATAGAGCTAGAGTAGATAAGTCTTTATTACATGTTAAAATATTTTTATATGATTCTATGTAGCCAAAAGTATTGTCTGTATCTTTTAAATAGTGACTCCAGTAAACTTTGCTCGTAAGCTCTAGATCCATATGTTTTTCAATGTTATCAATACCATTTAGGCGGTAATTAGTAAGAACATCACTAGCAAACAGAGATAAGCTAATAAGTACTAACAAAATTATTTTCATGATATATATCCTATTTCTTCAAGATAAGATTTGTCTTTAGACCAACCTTTTTTTACTGCAACTTCTAGACTTAAGTAAGTTTTTTTACCACTTAAGCGTTCTATTTTCTCTCTAGCAGATGAAGAGATTCTTTTTATAGAATTTCCAGCTTTTCCTATAATGATGCCTTTTTGTGACTCTTTTTCTATAATGATAGTAGCATGAATACTATCGAGTCCTTTTTCCTCTTTTATAGAGTCTATTAAAACATCAGACTCATAAGGAATCTCATCACTAACATTGTCAAAAATCGCTTCTCTTATAAAACCTGCATATATATCCCGCACAAGTTCGCTTGTCAAATCACTTGGATCATAAAGAAATGGCGACTCTGGAAGATGTTTTGAAATGATTTTTAAGAGATCTTCATGACCAACTTTTTTAGAGATACTCACAGGTATCAAAGCTTCAAATTCATTTCCATATTGGTTATAAGAGTCTATCTTTTTAAAGAGTTTTATCTGATTTACTTGGTCGATTTTACTAAGGACTACAATATGTTTAACTCTTGAATTATTAAGTTTTAAAAACTTCTCGTAATGTTCTAGTGAGTCAGTCACAGGAGCAAGATATACAATAAGGTCACAATCGCCCATAGCTTTTAGTGCCTCATCGAGCATAAACTGGTTTAGTATCTTCTCTCTCTCATGGATGCCCGGAGTATCCACAAAGATGATTTGAGTATCGCCGTGCATTACTATAGCGTTTGAGCGTTTTCTTGTAGCGTTGGCTTTTTGACTAACCATAGCTATGTTTTCACCCAAAAGTGAGTTCATAAGTGTGCTTTTTCCAGCATTTGGACGCCCAATAAGAGATACAAAACCTGCTTTTGTCATTTCTTTATTACCTTTAATAAAATCATTTTTTATGATTATAGTATATAACGAGACAGATTGTCATCTTCGACAATAAGATCTAGTTTTTCGTGTATAAGTTCGCTTTTTATTACAAACTCTTTGCCTTTGTACTCATGAGCATTAAAACTTACATCTTCTAAGACTCGCTCTAGTACAGTATGAAGACGTCTAGCACCGATATCTTCAGTTATCTCATTTGCACGATGTGATAGTTTTGCTATAGCTTTTATCGCCTCATCCTCAAAAACAAGCTTAACATCTTCTACACCTAAAAGTGCTTCGTACTGCTTCAAAAGTGAGTTTTGAGTCTGAGTAAGAATCTTATAAAGAGTCTCCTCAGTCAGAGATTCAAGTTCAACTCTTAGTGGAAATCTACCTTGAAGTTCAGGTATAAGATCACTTGGTTTTGTTGTATGAAATGCACCAGCTGCGATGAAGAGAATATGGTCAGTGTTTATAACTCCATACTTAGTAGTAACACTACTTCCCTCAACTATAGGAAGCAGATCTCTTTGAACTCCCTCTTTACTAGGGTCATTTCTGCCTTGTGACTTTGCACTGATAGTAATTTTATCTATCTCATCTAAGAAGATTATGCCACCATCTTCAGCTCTTCTTAGTGCTTCGGCATTTATGCTATTCATATCTAAGAGTTTGTGACTAGCTTCAGCTCTTAAAATACTCTTTGCATCTCTAACACTTAACTCTTTTTTTCTATCTTCTTTGTTCATAGATTCAAAGATCTTAGAAAAAGATTCTTGAACTTTTGCCATCTCAGGAGGAAGATTTGTATCGCTAAATTCAACATGGATCTTATCAACTTCAAGTTCGATGATTTTATCGTCCATCTCTCCATCATTGACACGTCTCTCCATAACTTCTAAAAGTCTTTGATAATCATCTTTTTTGCTCTCGCTTGCACTCTCTGGTAGGGGAGGGAGAAGTTTTTCAACTATTTTATTTAAAACATAGTTATCTATTTTTTCTTGGTTTTGCCCCTCTTTTTCTTCTTTTACAATAGCAATAGCAGCGATAACTAGATCTCGGATCATTGACTCAACATCACGACCAACAAAACCAACTTCAGTATATTTGCTAGCTTCTACTTTGATAAAAGGAACTTTCATCATCTTTGCAAGTCTTCTTGAGATCTCAGTCTTTCCAACACCAGTAGATCCAATCATAAGAATGTTCTTAGGCATGATCTCACTTTGAAGTTCTTCGCTTAACTGCATTCGTCTATATCTTGTTCTAAGAGCAAGAGCTATTGTTTTTTTAGCATCTTTTTGTGAGATGACATATTTGTCAAGATACTCTACAATCTCTTTTGGAGTTAAATTCACTGAGTGTCCCCTTGAAGTGTAAGTACTTTTATGTTGTGGTTTGTGTAGATACATAGATCTGCTGCGATAGAGAGGCTCTCACGAATGATCTCTTCTTCGTCTAGATCTGAGTGCTTTTTTAAGGCTCTTGCAGCTGAGAGTGCATAGTTTGAACCACTTCCAATTGAAGCTATCTCTCCATCCTCAGGCTCAACAACATCGCCATTTCCTGTAAGAATAAATATATGGTCATTGTTTAAAACTATCATCATAGCTTCTAAGCGGCGAAGAACTTTGTCTTTTCTCCATGCTTTAGAAAACTCGATAACAGACTTTAAAATGTCGCCTTTTTTATCTTCTAAAAAATCCTCAAACATATCAAAGAGATTAAATGCATCAGCTGTACTTCCTGCAAAACCAGCGAGGATCTTGCCATTATGAAGTGTGCGGATTTTTGTAGCATTTGCTTTTAGAACTGAGTTTCCAAAAGTAACTTGTCCATCTCCACCAATTACAGCTTTGTTTTTACCTTTATAGGCAAGTATTGTAGTAGCATCAAACATCGTTATCGGTCTCCTTTAGGAGGAACAAGTCCCTCTTCAATTCCTCTCACTGAAGCTATGCTTTGTGACAAGAGAATTTTTATCATTTTATTCTCCCTGTACATCCACATGTAGTTTTGCGTGAATAGCGTGACCTAGCTTTAAGTCAAGCTCATGTTCACCTACAGTTTTTATAGCAACTTTATCTATTATATGCTTTTTATCTATCTCAATATTGTGTTGTTCAAGAAGTGCAAGAGCTACTTCATCTTTAGTAATTGCACCAAAAAGACTACCATTTTGTCCCATTTTTTTAGTAATGATAATTTCTAACTTATCAAGCTTTTTAGCGATCTCTTTTAAACTTGCAATCTCAGCAGCTTCATCAGCAGCTCTTTGTGCCTCATCAGCTCTGTGTTGTTCTAAAATCTCAGCAGTAGCATGTTTTGCAAAGCCTTTAGCTACAAGAAAGTTTTTTCCATAACCATCTTTAACTTCTTTAACTTCACCTTTTTTACCTAAACTTTTTACATCTTTAATCAATAATACTTTCATATAATTTTCCTTAAATTTTTTATCTTACAATCTCTCCAGCATAAGAGACTATTCCTCGAGTTAAGTTTCCTATTTTTTCATATCCCATATCGCCCAGTATTCTAGCACAGTGAGCTGAACGGCTTCCTACATGACAATAAAGTATAATATTTTCATCTTTACTTAATTTTGCATCATCTAGGACTTGAAAAAAACTGCTTGTTGGAACAAGTGCATCAGCACCTTTTATATGACCCATTTGCCACTCCATGTGCTCACGAACATCTATAAGTTTAAACTTTGTCATGCCTAGTTCTCTAGCTTCTATAAGTGATAGTAGCTCATCTGCATCTAGTTCTGCTTTATTTACAAGTAGCTCACACTCATCTTTACTCAATCCTCTTGAGTGATTGTGAACTATCTCTTTCATATCCATCTCTAAGCGTTTTTTTGCAGCGAATTCTGGTGTACAATAGATACCACAGTGACAAGTTCCATCTGTTGGAATTTCATTTTCTATAGCTGGTTTACAAGGACAGACTCTATCATCAACACTTTTTGGTTTATCTCCACTGCTATCAACCATAAAACATGGACAAAATCTTTTTCCATACATCATCTTGTTTCTAGCGAGACCTAGTTGTACGCCCTCATTTAATTCAGCTTCTGGATGGTATTGCCATCCAAATTGAGATAAAACTTTGTCTGTAAAGTCTATGGTTTTTTCTAACTCTGCTTGAAATTCATGAGAGTTTATATCTATCTTTATTATACTCATAT
Source organism: Sulfurimonas sp. (assembly GCF_023228785.1). Lineage (GTDB taxonomy): Bacteria > Campylobacterota > Campylobacteria > Campylobacterales > Sulfurimonadaceae > Sulfurimonas. The sequence continues at coordinate 55,134 of NZ_JALOAN010000007.1, read as the reverse complement.
GCCACCTTTTGTTATCTGTTTTTTCTAGCTTTACCTTCGATAATAAATCTTAAAGCATTTAGTTTTATAAAACCCTCTGCATCTTTTTGATTGTAAACTTCATCCTCTTCAAAAGTTGAGTACTCTTCTGAGAAAAGTGAAACACTAGAATTTCTTCCGACAACCATAATATTGCCTTTATAGAGTTTTAGACGCACATTTCCTTCTACAAATTCTTGAGATTTATCTATTGCAGCTTGGAGCATCTCTCTCTCTGGAGAGAACCAAAAACCGTTATAGATGAGTTTTGCATAGCGAGGCATCATCTCATCTTTTAAGTGAGTCGCTTCGCGGTCAAGTGTTATGGACTCCATAGCACGATGAGCTTTTAGCATAATTGTTCCACCCGGAGTTTCATAACATCCACGAGCTTTCATTCCAACAAAACGATTCTCAACAATATCTATACGACCAATACCATGTTTTGAACCTATCTCATTTAGAGTTTTAAGCATTGTAGCTGGACTTAACTCTTTACCATTTAGTGTTATTGGATCTCCGTTTTTATAACCAAGTTCAATATACTCAGCCTCATCTGGAGCATTCTCAGGAGAGCAAGACCATAACCACATACTCTCTTCTGGCTCAGCGTTTGGATCTTCTAAGATACCGCCCTCATAAGAGATGTGAAGTAGATTTGCATCCATAGAATAAGGTGATTTTTTACCTTTTTTCTCTATAGAGATACCATGCTTCTCTGCATAAGAGAGTAATTTTTCTCTTGAGTTTAGATCCCATTCTCTCCATGGAGCTATGATAGTTAGAGTCGAGTCTTGGCTTAGGTAACCCATCTCAAAGCGAACTTGATCGTTTCCTTTTCCAGTTGCACCGTGACTAACGCCATCAGCACCAGTTATTTTAGCGATCTGGGCTTGTCTTTTTGCAATTAGTGGACGAGCTATAGAAGTTCCTAGTAAGTATTCACCCTCATAGATTGTGTTTGCTCTAAACATAGGATAAACATAGTCTTTAACAAACTCTTCTCTTAAGTCATCTATAAAGATATTTTCAGGTTTGATACCAAACTCTAAAGCTTTTTTTCTTGCAGGCTCTAACTCTTCGCCTTGACCTAAGTCTGCTGTGAAAGTTACAACCTCACACTTATACTCATCTTGTAACCACTTTAAAATAACACTAGTGTCTAGTCCGCCAGAATAAGCTAAGACTACTTTTTTAACTTCTTTTTTCATACTAAATGTCCCTTTTGCAAAATAAATGTCGCGAGTTTACAATAAAAGAGATTAAAAGTGGGTTAGCAAATTGTGTAGAGTAGATTTAAGTGAAGAGTGTTTGATTCAAAAGGGAGTTAAACTCTTAGCCTTTTGAGTCAAATAGTATACCAACTACTTCTTGCATTTTTGGAAGAAAATCCATAGCTTGTTCAGCTGGAAATCGTCTAAGCATCTTGTTGGTTTTTTCTTCTATAACAGATACATAAAAAATATCATCTCTATCAACACCAAATTTAATGTCGGTGGTAATAGGCGACATCGCATCGTTTAGTTGTTTAACTAACTCTTGGACTTGCTCTTTAGAATTTATCTTTTCATTTGTGTTAGAGTTCTCTTTTTGAATCTCTTTTACAATATCAACTTGCTTAGGTTGTTTAACTACAGCTTCTACCTGTGCAGATTCTCTTCCTTGAGTTTCTTGCATATTTGTTTGTAATTGTTGTTGTCCTGCAACATTTGCTACGCCATCCATGACTTGCTCCTTAATTATAAAGAATACTATAAATACAAAATCGGCATATTCATAGATGACTTTAATTAAAAAGCACAAATTTGTAATATATGTCCTAAAAGCTACAAAAACTATGATAATCTTTCACGTATGAAAGACTACCTAGAACTACTAAAATCAGAACCCATTTTTAGAAGATTATCAACTATTCAACTCATCGCATATTTTGGTGCATGGTTTAGTAATATCGCCATTTATACGCTACTTTTAAATCTTAATACATCAGCATCTGTTATAGCTTTTGTTGCTATGCTTCACTTCCTAGCAGGTGTTATTCAAGCTCCTTTTTCAGGCTCTATTATCGATAGTTTTAAACCTAAGAAGATCTTGCTCATACTCATAACTATAGAGATCTTTGCAACGTTTTTCTTGATTTTTGTGACTTCAGTAGATGATATGTGGCTTTTGTATCTTTTGATATTTTTAAAAATGGCAGCTGCAAGTTTTTACTTTACAACTGAGATGTCACTTCTTCCTAAGATCTTAAGAGGTAAAAAACTTCAAAAGGCTAACGAACTTCATTCCATCATTTGGTCACTCTCATATACTTTAGGAATGGCAATAAGTGGTTTTTTTGTCTATTGGTTTGGTGTTAAAGTTGCTTTTATTGTAGATGCTTTGATGTTTGTTGTTGGTTTTATCTTGCTTTATAATTTAAAAATAGAGATAAATATAATTAAGACAGATGAAAACCTTTTTGAGATGATGAAGGATACTTTTAGATATATAAAAAGAACTCCACAGGCATTGCATCTTATGATTATCCACGCTTTTGTAGGACTTACTGCTTTTGATGCACTTGTAGTTTTAATGGTAGATCAGTACTATGTAGGCATCATAGCTAGTTCACTAGCTCTTGGTCTTCTTCACTCAGCTCGCGCAGTTGGATTAGTGATTGGTCCGATGCTAATTAGCCGCTTTGTAAATAACAAAACTTTAGTCTATGTTTTTATGGCTCAAGCTGTAGCGGTTTGGATCTGGGCAGTTTTAATGAGAGACTTTTATCTTTCACTTTTTGCTAGTGTCTTTGTTGGGTTTTTCACTACAACTCTTTGGTCTTACACTTACACTCTTTTGCAAAAAAATATAAAAGAGAAGTATTATGGACGCATGGTTGCATATAATGATATGCTATTTTTAAGTTCAGCTGCTCTTGTCTCTTTTATGATAGGTTTCTTAGCTACACATGACTTCTCTTTGCAGAGTATAGCTGTGCTTATGGGAGTTGGCTTTGTCCTTGGTGGGCTTTATTTTAAATGGATTTTAAAAACACAAACAATTAAGGATGTAAGTGATGATTTATAACTCTAAGATTGGAGATATTGATTTATCAAAGTTAACTAGACTCTATCCAGCCGCAGTTGTAGAGATGCAAGGCGATGAGGCGGAGATGAGTTTAGAATGGATAGAGATGAATGGGGAGAAAGTTAACCTAAAAGAGTATATATTGGTCTTTGATTTTACGCTTGCAAATGAAGAAAAAAAGAATAAAAAAATTCTTCATTTTAAAACAAAAGATGAGCTGATCAAAACCATGCAAGAGGTAGCACAATTTTTTCAAAACTAATCTCAAATGATACAAAAAGAGTCTTTCGCCTAGCCATCCCAGCAGCTTTAAAACATCTTGTAGATATTTTACAAATCCTTATAGATATGCTTATGGTTGGGATGATTAGTGTCTCAGCACTTGCGGCAGTGGGTCTTAGTATGCAGTTTATGATGGTTATAAATGTTTTGATGACTCTCTATGTGGTTGGTGGAAATGCTGTAATTGCTCGTTATATTGGTCAGGGCAGAAAAAAAAGAGCTTCTGCACTGCTTTATGGGCTTGGGCTTTTTGCTATATTTTTATCTATATTTGTAACTATTGGCGGATACTATGGAAGTTCTTATATTTATGAACTTATGGGAGCATCGCAAGATGTTATCTTAGAGGGTTCAAGATATTTTGAGATCCTCTCACTTGGAATCGTTCTTATATTTTTGGACAATCTTCTTTACAATGCACTCTCAGCAGCAGGAGACACTTCAAGCTCGCTATATATAAAACTTTTCTCTGCCGGTGTCAATGCTTTTTTTAACTATGTACTTATTTTTGGTCATTTTGGCTTTGATGCTTATGGAATTGAGGGAGCTGCCGTTGCTACTTTGATATCTTATTTTTTAAGTATAGTAGCCTACTATTTTCTTCTAAAGAGATCTAGTTCTAAGCTAAATTTTATACCAATTATCAAAATGAATGACATTATAAGAGCATTAAAAGTTGGTTGGAGTGCAGCGCTAGATCGTGGGATCTCGAGTATGTCTTTTTTAGTTTTTGTCTCTATCATCGCAGCCTATGGAACAGCAGGACTAGCTGGTTATCAAGTAGGGCTTCGAATAGAAGGTATCGCTTTTATGCCAGGGTTTGGTTTTTCTATAGCAGCCATGGCTCTAGTTGGTCAAAATATTGGCGCAAATGACAAAATAAGAGCCTATAATATGGGAATAATTAGTGGACGCGTAGCCTATGTTTTTATGGGAAGTGTTGGTGTGTTTATGATACTTTTTCCAGAGTTTCTAGTCTCATTTTTTACACAAGATGAGCTTACAATTGTAGTTGCATCGCAGTATCTTATACTTGTAGGTTTAGCTCAGATCCCACTTGCCATAATGTTTGTTTACTCTGCAGCGCTAAGAGGTGCAGGGGCTACAAAAACAACTCTGAAGATTAACTTTTGGTCCTTATGGCTTTTTAGGGTTTTGCCATCATATATAGCATATAAAATGGGATTTTCTTTGGTGGCTATATTTGTTATTATGAATATTGAAACTCTTTTAAAAGGAATTATATATTGGTATATTTATCAAAAAAGAGAGTGGTTAGATACAAAAGTTTAGATGAAAAATGTTACAATGTGTCCCAAAAATGAAAAACGATAACAAAGAGTCATATTGAATACACCACAAAAGACGAAACAAAAGACACTCTTACTATCCATCAGCGTACTTTTAGTATCGTGGATAGTGGGTTATGCCTTTTTAAACTATCAATTTACAAACTCTATAAATGAAGAGCTTGAGAAGATTACTAACTCAACTCAAAAACTCTTTAAAGCAAAACTGACTGAAAATAGTTTGGCACTCTCTCTTAAGCTTGATGAAATAATTAGCTCAGAAGGTTTAGCTAAAGCAGTCGCTAATGAAGACTATCAAGAGTTAGATGCAATAGTTTCACCATACTATGAACGATTAAAAATAGCTAACAAAGATATAGAGATACTTACATTCCGTTCTGCTGATGGCATGACAATTTATCGTGCACACAAGAGAGAGTTTAGAGGCGATGAACTTAACAAAAAAAGAACACTTATAGTTGATACTAACAATATGCAGAGATCTTTTAGTGGGTTTGAAGTTGGTAAGTTTGAGATGACTTATAGAACTACACAAGCTATATTTTACAAAAAACAATATGTTGGAAATGTAGAGCTAGGAGTTTCTCCAAGATACTTTATCAAAGATTTAGGCATTATATTTGATATAGAAGTAGGCATGGCTATTAAAAAAAGTATATCAGATCTTATTATTGAAGATGATAAAGTTTTCATAGATGAAAATTACAATTTAATTAGAGGAAGTCAAACCCTAAAAAACTACTTTACTGATAAAGAATCTATGCCTAATTTTAAAGTAAATATGAACATTCCTTTACAAAACCATTTAAGCCAAACTTTGGGTTATCTTATCGTTGGTCTTGATAGTTCAGAGATTGTCAATCAAAACAGAGACTTTATGTATAAGCTTCTTTTTATGGGCATATTGGTGGCGATACTGCTTGTTATAGTTCTACATAAAAGTTTCAATATGATGCTTGATTATTTTAAAAAAAAAGTATTTATAGATCATCTTACTGGTTTAAAAAACAGACAAGCCCTAAACATTAAACTCTACTCAGGAGAGGCATACGTTTTGATTTTGAGTAACATTAAAGAGTTTAGCCTTTTAAATGAGATCTACGGTATAGATGTTGGAAATGAAGTTCTGATTCAAGTAGCCCGTGAACATGAGAAGTTTGCAAAAGCTAATGGCTTTAACTCTTATAGAATATCTGCGGATGAGTATGTACTTCTTAGAGAGGAGAAAAATATTCAAGTAGATATTTATACGGAGATACTAGATAAGCTTCATCATAAAATAAATAATCTATCTATCTATGTTCCTATTATTGAAGAGACGCTAAGAGTTGAGATCTACTCAGGCGTCTCATTTGACCATGAACTCTCACTAGAACAAGCTCAAATGGCTATAAAAAAGGCTAAAGAAAAAGCACTTCCATATCTTGCCTATTCGCAAAATGTAGATAGTAAAAAAAGCTCACAACATATTTTAGGGATGAAAAAAATCATCAGACATGCATTAGATAACAAAAATGTTATTCCATTTTTTCAGCCAATTACAGATAGAGATGGAGTCATAATTAAGTATGAAGCTCTTGTGCGCATCATAAACTTTGAAAATGGCAAGAAAAATATTATATTTCCAGATGACTTCTTAGCCGTTGCAATTAAGAGTGGTTTATATATAGATGTAGCACATGAAGTGCTTTCTCAAGCCTTGGAAGTTTTTGCAACAAGACCTGAAAAAATTTCTATAAACCTCTTACCAAATGATTTTTTTAATTACTCTTTAATGGATAAGTTAGTAGAGTTGATAACTACTTTTAACTCACCACAAAAAATTGTTTTAGAAATTACTGAACAAGAAGGTATAGAGGATTTTGATAGACTTCATAGGGCTATAAAAGAGTTTAGAAGACAAGGAGTTTTGATAGCAATTGATGACTTTGGAAGTGGCTATGCAAACTATGCTCATATCTTAAAGATCAGACCAGACTACTTAAAGATCGATGGTTCACTGATTAAAAATATCTTAGAAGATCAAGAGTCACAGATTTTAGTAAAGAGTATTATTCGTTTTGCAAAAGATCTTAAAACAAAAACAGTAGCAGAATTTGTAGAGAGCAAAGAGATCTATGAGTTGCTTAAAGAGTATGGAGTTGATGAGTTTCAAGGCTACTATTTTGGTCGTCCTAAAGATTTTATAAATAATTACAAAGAGATAGAGATTATATGAAGTTACAAGAAGAGATAATAGAAATAATACAAGATAATAAAAGTCTTGTAGAGTATAAAAATAACCAAATCATTATTTTGAAAAAAAAGCTAAGAGATGGTATCTATAAGATAATAGATGATACGCAAGAAGCAAAAGAGGCACTAAGGTTTTCGATCAAAAAAGCACTAGATCTAAAGCAGAGTGATATAGTTGTAATCAAACAAGAACAGATATTTATAAAAATTTTTGATGTTGAAAAAAAGAAAAAGATCACTGAAAAAGATGCCAATACTGTAGCTGGTAGATTCAATGGTATAGAAGAGAGTGAGTTAAAAGATTTTTACAAAGAGTATTTCTCAAGAGCAGAGAGTAAGAAGTTTTTTAACAAAATAGTTAAAGCATTTACAGAGAAATATTTTTTAGAAGAAAAGATAGATAATGATAGATATGAAAAGTTTGTTTTTGCATATGTTCAAGCTATCATTATGCAAGAGTTGGTTAATGAATTTGATCATTGTGAAGACTTTTTAAAAGGTTTTAGCGGATATATATTTAGGATACATTTCAACGAAGTTTTTGAAGGTGTAGCTGAGTTTATGTTAAATGAGATCTCTAGATCAAATGACTTTATGGTTGAGTTTTTAAAGTACTACTCACTAAATATTATTATAGTTGATGGTTATAAATATAAAGTTCCATTGTTACTAACTGAAGAGGGGATGAAGTGGAATGTAGTCTCAATGCTCTCAGTTGCCAAGGTATATATCAGAACAAAAGTATCTATACAAGAGATAAAAGAGTATGCAAGGGAGTTAGATAAAAAGATAGTAGAGTTTTTTGTAGATGGAATCTCGCCAGTAGAGTACAACAAAGAGTGTAGAGAAGATAGACAAAAATTGACAGATCTTTTAAGAGTTGAAGCTAGAGTGCTTCAAGATATGTTGGATGATATATATGGCATCAAAGATCCAAAAGAAAAAGAACAATTAAGAATTGATATAGAAGAAAAAAAGCAAGAGATAAAAGATATAAAAAAGACAATAGAAAATATCTTATCTAAAGAGATAAAAAGAGGAGTGCTAGATAAGTACTTAAAACTAGAGCGAGAGATGGACAGTATTTTAAGAGACATCAAAGCTCAAGAAAAGATTTTAAAACAAAATACTGCATCATTTCTATCTATAAAAAAGTCACTTGTAAAAGCACTTATATCAAAAAAACAGCGAATATAAATATTTTTTGAGATAGGATTTTGCTATGAATTATCAAGACTATAAAAAAGCAGTAGATCTCTTAAATCTCTACTCACACCACTACTATGTTTTAGACGATGCTCTTACAACGGATGAAGTCTATGATAAACTTTACCATGATGTCTTAGCATATGAACTCACAAATAGCAAAGAGGTATTAGCAAACTCTCCAACTCAAAGAGTTGGAGACGCTATATCTAGTGGGTTTGTAAAAGCTTCTCATCTCTCTCGTATGTGGTCACTTGAAGATGTTTTTGACTCAGATGGACTTCAAAAATGGCTTACTAAAACCTACAAACTCGATAGCAAGATCTCTTTTTATTGTGAACCAAAGTTCGATGGTGCCTCACTAAATCTCATCTATGAAGATGGAGTTTTAACTAAAGGCATAACTCGTGGAGATGGAGAGATTGGAGAGTTAATTACTCAAAATGTAAAGACTATCAGATCTGTTCCACTTACAATAAAACATAAAGAGCGTATAGAGATCCGTGGTGAGGTTGTTATCTTTAAAGATGAGTTTGAAGCTATAAACGAGCTTAGACTTAAAAATGGTGAAGCTCTCTTTGCAAATCCTAGAAATGCAGCGGCTGGGAGTTTAAGACAACTTGATGCGAGCATTACCGCTTCAAGAAACTTGGTTTTTTTACCCTATGGAGTAGGAGAAAATTCTTTAGAGTTTAAACTTTTGAGTGAAGTTATGGAGTACATCTATGAGCTTGGCTTTAGAAAACCACCTCTTAGAAAAACTTGTGAGGGTTTTGATGAGATAGAGTCCATATATAAAGAGATGTTAGAAAAAAGAGACTCTTATAGCATGATGCTCGATGGAATGGTTGTAAAAGTAAATGAGATAGCATCGCAGATAGATATGGGCTATACAGTTAAAACTCCTCGTTTTAGTGTTGCTTATAAGTTTCCTGCCGTTGAGAAGATCACAACCGTAAGAGAGATTGTGCTTCAAGTTGGTAGAAGTGGAGTGGTTACTCCCGTGGCACAAGTAGAGCCAACCGACATCGATGGAGTTGTAGTTGAGAGAGCAACTCTACATAACTTTGATGAGATACAAAGAAAAGATATTCGCATAAACGATAAGGTAATCATTCTTAGAAGTGGTGATGTTATTCCAAAGATCATTAAGGTTTTAACTCATGAGAGAGATGGAAGTGAAGTTGCATATATAAGACCAACGGAGTGTCCAATTTGTGAGAGCGAACTTTTAGATGAGGGAGTTTTACTTAAGTGTCAAAACTTAGCGTGCTCAGCTAGAGTTGTAAACTCCATTCTCTACTTTGCATCAAAAGCATGTCTAAATATTGATGGTTTAGGAGTGAAAATAGTTGAGGCTCTTTTTAACTCAGGACTCGTAAAAAGCGTAGTGGATCTTTTTGATCTTACTCAAGAAAAACTTCTAACTCTTGAGGGTTTTAAAGAGAAAAAGGCACAAAATCTTTTGAGATCTATAGAAAATGCTAAAGGTTGTGACTATTTTAGATTTATAAACTCTTTGGGGATTGAGCATATTGGAGAAGTAGCTTCAAAGACTTTGAGCGAAGCTTTTGGATCTGCTTTTGTAGATGCTACTAAAGATGAGATAATTTTATGTGATGGTATTGGTGAAGAGATGGCTGAGTCTCTTTTGGAGTTTGTGAGAGTAAACCGTGAGACAATAGCCATTTTGCAAGATCTTATAAAACCGCTTGAACCTGTAAAAAGAGAAGAAGCACAGGAAAACCCATTTAAAGCAAAAACTGTTGTTTTAACTGGAAGTATGAGCGAGTCACGCGGAGTTATAAAAGAGTTACTAGAGTCTCTTGGAGCAAAAGTTTCAGGTTCAGTTTCTAAAAAAACAGACTTTTTGATCTATGGCGAAGATGCTGGAAGTAAGTATGATAAGGCTATGGATCTTGGAGTTGTTTGTTTAGATGAAGATGAGATGAGATCTAAGCTTATATGAGACTAGATAACTACCTTGTAGCTAACGCATTGGCTAAGAGCAGAACGAAGGCTGGAGAGCTTATAAAAGCCTCTTTTGTGAGTGTAAACTCTAAAGTAATAACGAAGAGTTCATTTGTACTAAAAGAGAGCGATGAGGTAGAAATAAAAGAGCATAAAGCTTATGTTTCTCGCTCAGCTCATAAACTAGCTTCGTTTTTAGATGAACTTGAACTTGAACTTGATCTTGAAGACTTTGTAGCTTTAGACATTGGATCTTCAACTGGTGGCTTTACAGAGGTTTTACTTGAAAATGGTGTAAAAGAAGTTAGCTCTGTAGATGTTGGATACGAACAACTTCACAAGAGTATAAAAGAAGATCCACGAGTCACTTCTTATGAGTCTTGTGACATTAGAGAATTTAAGAGCGAGAAGCACTTTGACATAGTTGTAAGTGATGTCTCTTTTATATCTTTGTTAAATATATTAGACGATATTGACAGACTCGCATATTCAAAAATTATACTTCTTTTTAAACCTCAGTTTGAAGTAGGGCGTGAGGCAAAGAGAGATAAACATGGTGTTGTAACAGATCCAAAAGCCATAGAGAGAGCGATGATCAAGTTTGAAGATGCTACAAAGTTAAAAGAGTGGAGACTTGTTAAAAAATCTCCATCAAAATTAACTGGCAAAGAGGGCAATTTAGAATATTGTTACTTTTTTACAAAATAAACTTGATAACCTCTTTTTTACCTTTATCGGTTATACTCAGCGAATGAAAAAATTAATTACTCTATCATTACTTTTTGTTATTGGTTTTTCTATACTGCATGAGTATGTTTATGTAGCATTAGAAGATGATCATTGCACTGTAGTAGAGTATATTAGCGAGTTTGACACACCACAACCTCATGGAGATCTATGTAGTATTCATTTTGAATACCATCAGTCATATTTACTCTCTAAAAAGGTTATGTTACAAAACATTGACTACAAAGTTACCGCAAACAAAACTGACAAAGAAATATACAACTTCAAAACCCATCTAGAATTTTATAAACCCCCAATCGCATAATCCTTTACGAAACAAAACTAGATTCTGAATCAAGTTCAGAATGACGAGATGTAGTTCAGAATGACGACATATTCAGAATGACGAGATATTAGTTCAACATGACGACATATTAGTTCAGGATGACACACACAACCGTCACTCCGTGCTTGACACGGAGTCTCATGAGATTCTGAATCAAGTTCAGAATGACGAGATGTAGTTCAGAATGACGACATATTAGTTCAGGATGACACACAACACTATTGATTACAAGAGGATACATAATGATAAAAATATTATTAGCAGTTGTCCTAATCTCAGCATCGCTATTTGCACAAAATTTTGATGCTTTTTTAGACAACGCACTAAAGAGTAGCCCTTACTTGAGATCTTCAAACTTAGAGATCTCTCAAGCAAAAGAGCAAGGTCGGATCCATACAAGATATGAAAATCCAACACTAGATCTAGTTTACTCTAGGTTTAAACCAGATGGTTCAAAAGATGAAAATGGATACAGCGTAAGCATTACTCAGCCCATTAGACTATGGGGAGTTAGTAGTGATGCAGATGCTCTCTCAAACGCAACTATTAAGAAAGCAACCTCGAGTTACGCTCTCTCTTATGCGGAGTTTATTCGTGATCTTTCACTACTTTTTACAGAGTATGCAGATCAAAGAAAAATGCATGAACTTTCAAAAGAAGAGTTAGAAATAGCAAAACATATTTATGAGATCTCAGTACAAAGAAATATGGCAGGGACTATTTCAAAGGGCGAGATGCTTCAATCTCAGGTTGATTTTGAAATGGTAGAGATAAAAGCACAAACTCTAAACCTTGACATACAAGAAAAGTACTTTACTCTTTTAGAATTTGCTGGAATTTCACAAGAGATAGAACTAGAATTTACTCATGAGTTTAAATTAGCTAAGGAAACATCGCCTGCAAATAACCCAGAGATAAATTTTCTCCTAAGCTATAAAAATGAAGCAAAAGCTCTTTCTCAAGTAGGTTCTCACAAAGTAAAGTGGGTAGATATAAGTGCTGAGTATGAGAATGAGCCAGATCAAGATGTGTTTAGAGTTGGAGCTTCAATTCCACTTGCTATTTTTAACGACTCAAAACAAGAGATGCAAATAGCGAAGCTTGAAGCAGACAAAACTCATTTTCTAATAGAGAACCAAGAGGCAAAGCTATCTATTGAGATAAAGAGGCTTAATAAACAAAGAGATCTGCTCTTGCTTTTAAAATCTAAAAATGAGAAGACTCTAAAAACACAAATAAAACTTTTAGATATGTTTGAAGATGGCTATAAAATAGCAAGTATTAACTTACTAGAACTTCAAAATATTAAAAATAGAGTGATACAAACAAAAGAGTCTCTTATAGAAATTGAGACTTCGTTAAGCAAAAATATTATCACAAATAATTATCTCATAGGAGTATATAATGACTAAGATTTTTTTACTAACAAGTGTTTTAGCACTGACACTATTTGCAGTTGACATACCAACAAAACATGCAAAAATGAGAGAGTTCTCAAAGTCCATAGAGTTAAACTCACAAATAGTCCAGCTCTCAAATGCAAAACAATCAGTTATGTCACTTGTTGGCGGTCACATAGAGAAGTACTTTGTAAAAGTAGGTCAAAGTGTGAAAAGTGGAGAAAAAATAGCTCTTATAGAGTCTATAGTCCTCTCAGATATGACAGCAAACTTCATCTCTTTAAAGACTCAACTAGACTCACAAGAGAAAAACTTTCAAGCCTCTAAAACTCTTTATGAAAAAGGGATGACTTCGATGCAAGAGTTAAACCAAGAGAGCATTAAAAGAGATGAAGCTTTAGCAAAACTAACATCTTTAAAATCTCAACTAAGTACTTTAGGCATAAACACAAGCTCACTAAAGCGAGCTTCATCTAGTTACATCCTTTATGCTCATAGTGATGGAATTGTCTCACAAATACTACAACCACTTCACTCAAGCATAAAAGAGGATACTCCGATCATCTTAGTTACAAAAGAACAAGCTTTTTATTTGAAGTCTTTTTTACCTCTAAAGTATGGATCTAGAGTAAGAGTAGGGCAAAAGATAGTTATAGATGTTGAGGATGACAAAATAGCTTCTAATGTTACTCAGATACTGCCAGAAGTAGATGAGAAAACACAAAGAATAGTCCTTCTCTCAAGCATAGATAGTAGTTTTAACAAGCTTTATGAAAATGCTTATACGAGTGCTAAACTTTACTTTGACAATACAAAAAGTTATGTAGCAGTACAGAGATCTGCACTCTCTTTTTTTAACAATGAATGGGTTATTTTTACCTCTAAACATGAGCAACACAAAGAAGAAGCTCACGATGAACACGAAGGTCATGAGCATGAAGAAGAGAATGAAAAACATACCAAAGAAGTAGATGAGCATGAGGGTCATGGTGAAGAAAAAGAAACACCTTACGGAGTTCGTGTTGTAAATATTGTAGCTCAAGATGAAGAGTTTGTAGCAGTTGAGGGATTAAGAGTTGGGGAGATCTATGTTAGTGACAAAAGTTACTTCGTAAAGTCTCAGCTACTCAAATCTTCCCTTGGCGGACATGGTCACTAAGGAGAGAGGATGCTAAATAATCTTATAGATATTTCACTAAAGTACAAGTTTTTAGTACTAACTCTTTTCATTGCCATTAGTGCTTTTGGTTTTAAAGCCTATAAAGATATACCCATAGATGCTTTTCCAGATATAACGCCAAAGCAAGTTGTCATCTACACTGAGAGTAATGGTAACTCCGCTGAGGACATTGAAAAACTCATAACTTACCCCATAGAGTCAGCACTCTCAGGAATGGCTGGAGTTAAGAAGATAATGTCAAACTCGTTTTTTGGACTCTCTTATGTTTCAGTCTTTTTTGAAGATAAAATGGACATATACTTTTTACGCCAACTTGTAAATGAGAGGCTTAGTAGTGTAGATATTCCAGAGGGTTGGGGCAAGCCAGAACTTGGACCAAACACCACAGGACTAGGTCAAGTCTTTTGGTACAGACTCAAAGATGCGAGTAGTAGCTACACACTTCAAGAACTCCGTGAGATGCAAGACTACATTGTCACTCCACTACTAAAAAGTGTTACAGGAGTTGAAGAAGTTATAGGTTGGGGTGGAGATGAAAAACAATACAATGTTTTAGTTGACACTAAAAAACTTCAAAATGTTGACATTACTTATGAAGATGTTATAACTGCACTTCAAAAAAGTAACCTCTCAGCAGGAGGTCAATACTTAGAGTTTAACCGTGAACAGTACTTGATCCGTGGATCTGGGCTTTACAAATCTTTAGATGATATTAGAAACTCAGTTTTAAAATCAAGCGAAGGTCAAGCTGTAACTATTGGCGATATTGCTGAGGTTGAAGTTGGCGTGGTTCCACGCTTTGGAGCAGTTAGCATAGATGGAGATGAAGCTGTTATGGGAATGGTTCTACAAAGAACTGCAACAAATGCTGCAAAAGTAGTAGGTCACATAAAAGAAAAACTTCCAACCATAAACTCTACGCTTCCAAAAGATGTGAGCATAGAGACTATTTATGACAGAACTGAGATAACAAACAAGGCGCTAGAAACTATGACATCTGCACTTATGATGGGGATGATTTTAGTCGCATTTATATTGTTTTTGTTTTTATTTGAGTTTCGTTCTGCATTTATAGTGATCTTGTCTCTACCAATATCGCTACTTATTGCTTTTTTGCTTATGGATTATTACGGACTCTCAGCAAATCTTATGACTCTAAGTGGACTAGCAATTGCGGTTGGGATGATCGTAGATGCGACTATAGTTGTAGTTGAAAACACCTTTCGTAAACTTCATAATGAAGAAGAAAACTCCAAATTAAAGGTAATTGCAGATGCAACAAAAGAAGTAGCAAAGCCCATAACATTTGCAGTTCTCATCATTGTAGCTGTGTTTATTCCTCTTCTCTCACTCGATGACTTAGCAGGAAAACTATACTCTCCTATGGCACTTAACATTGTCTTTGTCATGCTTGGCTCGCTTTTTGTGGCTTTAGTTTTAGTTCCTACTTTAGCGTTTTTCTTACTAAAACCTACAAAAAATTCACAAAACAGACTAATGGACGCTTTAAAAGGAGCATACGCTCCACTACTAATATTTTCACTCTCAAATTCTAAAAAAATCTTAGCTTCTGTTAGTATTATATTTTTAGCTTTACTTTTTGTGCTTTTACAACAAGGTCGTGAGTTTATGCCAGCACTAAATGAAGAGTCGATCATGTATAGAGTTATAGCCATTCCAGGGACTGCTCTTACTCAGTCGGTTGAAAATGCTGCAATGATAGAAAAACACATACTAAAAACCTACCCAAATGAGGTAAGTTCAGTGCTTTCTATGGTTGGTAGAAGTGAAAAAGGCGAGACTGCTCAGGCTAACTATATGGAAGTTTTACTCACTCTAAAAGATGGCATAAAAGATCTACCTGCTCTTACACATGAAATGAATGAAGATCTACAACATTGGTTTGAACACATTGCTTTTGTTCCAACTCAGCCCATTGCTATGAGGATAGAAGAGCTTTTAGAGGGTGTGAGTTCTGAACTTGCCATAAAAATATATGGCTATGACCAAAAAGAGTTAGATGCTATTTCTAAAAATATTCAAAATACAATAAGCGGTGTTCGTGGACTTGTAAGAATGGAAGTAGAGACTCAACTAGGTCAAGCTCAGATAAAAATAGAGCCAAACTACTTAGCACTTGCTCGTTATGGCATTAGTGTAGATGAGGTTATGCAGGTTATTCGTAATGGCATTGGCGAAGAAGAAGTTACTCAGATGATCGAGGGCATTAGAAGGTTTCCGATCGTTGCAAAGATCAAAGATGCAAAAAAAGACATTGAGGCTTTAAAAGAGGTAATTCTTCGCTCAAAAAATGGCTCACTTGTAACACTAGATCAGGTTTGTGACATTGGGATCTCACATGGAGCATCGTTTATAAAAAGAGAAAATCTTAGTCGTTATATGGTTCTCTCGATGGAAGTAGATGGACGAGATGTGGCTTCATTTGTAAAAGAAGCAAACAAGCTTATAAAAGAGAGTGTTGAGATGCCAACTGGTTACTACATCGACTGGGCAGGGGATTTTAAAAATATGCAAGAGGCTACTCAAAAGCTTATGGTCATCATCCCTATAACTATCTTTTTAGTTATCTTACTTCTATATACTGCATTTAACTCCATCTCAAAAGCGATGCTGATTTTAATAAATGTACCTTTTGGTTTCATAGGAAGCATAATAGCTCTTATAGTAAGTGGCATTTACTTGTCTATTTCCGCTGTTGTAGGGTTTTTAGCTATTTTTGCAATAGCCATCTTAAACGGCATAGTTTTAGTCAGTTTTATAGATGAGCTAAGAAGTAAATTTCCTAACGAAGATCTAAAAGTTTTACTAAAAGATGCAACACTACTTCGTCTTCGCCCAGTGCTGATGACAGCATTTACAACGCTATTTGGGATCTTACCACTTCTATATGCAAGCGGTGTCGGAAGCGAGATCCAGTACCCACTCTCAGTGGTCATAACAGGCGGGATCATAAGTTCAACTATACTTACACTTTTAGTTTTACCAGCTGGTTATTACTTGATGTATAGAAAGAAAACTTAGATATTCCTACTTGTTCCCACGCTCCGCGTGGTAACACATATAAAGTTAAGCTCTTAGAGTTAGTCTTCTCATCTCTTTTATAGCCTCAGCTAGACCACAAAAAACGCCTCTTGCTACTATGCTTTGACCGATGTTTAACTCGGTTATCTCTTTTATGCTCATCATATATGAAACATTGTGGTAGTTTAGTCCGTGACCTGCTGCTACTTGGAGTCCTAGTTTTTGTGCGTGAGTTGCTGCACTTTGTAGCGCTTCTAGTGAGTGTTCAAGCTTACTTGCCAACTCATAGCGAGGAAGTATAAGCTCTTTTATGGCGTGGTTTGAGTGAGGAAGGTTAGAGTTTAGCATTGCAAAAAGGTTTGCAAAAAGTCCTGTGTGAAGTTCTACCATCTCAGCGCCCAACTCTTTTGCCATCTCCATAGCTTCAATAGTCGGATCTACAAAAAGAGATACTGGAATTATGGAGTCGTGGAGTTGTGTTATTGCAAAGGCTATTTCATCTTCATATTTACATAGATCTAGTCCGCCCTCAGTCGTTACTTCTTCTCTTTTTTCAGGAACTAAAGTTGCACGATGAGGTTTTAAAACACTAACAATATTTAAGATATCTTTGTCAATGCTACATTCTAAGTTTACTGGTAGTTTTGAGTGCATCATAATGTTTTTAACATCTATATCTTGAATGTGTCTTCTATCTTCTCTAAGATGTATTGTGATCTGATCTGCTCCATTTGCACAAGCGACACTAAGAGCCTCTAAAATATCTGGATCATTTACTCGTCTTGCTTCTCTTAAAACTGCTACATGGTCTATGTTTACGCCTAATTTCATACTGCTCAATTTTTATCCTTTACATTTTTAACAAACTCTTTATAGTTGTTCTCAAGCTTTTCATGATCTTGTATCAACTCTCCAAAGTGAACTTGAATCTTTTTTTTCTCTTTAAATGGAGCCTCTTTAAAAGTTCTCTCTAGTGTGTCATTTATAAAGACAGGCACTACATCTAAGTTGTTTGCTTTTGCAATTTTTTTTGCACCACTTTGAAACTCTAAAATATCTGTGGTTTTGTTTCTCTCTCCCTCTGGGAATATATAAATGTTAAAGTCATCTACTTTTTTTAGAGTGTGTTTGATCTCTTTAAAAAACTTTAAAAGTCCTCTTCTGTTTTGTAGATCTACACTAATACAACCGCTATATCTAAAAAAATCACCATAAAAAGCGTCAAATAACTCTTGTTTTGCTATCCAAGTTCCACTCTTGTCATGCTTTGCAAATATGTGTTCCATAACTATAATATCTAGTAAAGAACGATGGTTTATAGCGTATAAGATCTTGTCCCTTTGAGGTATTTCACCTATAAGTTCTACTTCTATATTTAAAAACTCTATGATTGCGTTTGAGTATGATTGTCTATCTTTTGAGAGTTGTTTATAAGCTAGTTTTAGAGATATAAATGGATGAAAATATGTCTTTTTAAAGACTTTAATCTGTTTGTAACCAAGTTCAACCATAAAGATGAACTTGCCTAGTTTTCTTAGCATCTATTATTTGCGATGCATAGGGTGTTGATAATCGTTTCTCTCACAAGCACTAAACATTGTGATGACTCCGATTGACAAAACTGTAGCTAAAATAATTGTTCTCATATTGTTCTCCATGCAGTATATTTGTTTTAAAAACTCTTTTTTATTATATCATCTATTTTATTTATCTTAGAGGTATTCGCAAAACAAGATTTATCCCCACAAACCATAAAATCTTTATCTTGTGAAGCTCTTTTTACTACAAAAGGGTAGTTTAAAAATGCTAACTCATTAGCTGAGATCTCAAGGTTTTTTATATTTGACTTTATGACTCTATCGCCCTTTAAATATCTTAACATTTGAGATAACATATATGGATAAATAACAGGTCTTCGCCCAAGCTCATAAGAGTTGTACTCTAGCGTTTTAAAAGCAAAATGAGAATACTTGTCATCTTCTAAAAGGGTAGATAGTGAGAGTAGGGCATCGAGCATTATACTGACTGAACTTGTATATGTGTTGTCAGCTATCTCAGCTTTGGTCTCAAACTCTCCTTTACTAAAGTACCAACTTCCACGATCGTAAAACTTCTCTAAAGCTATGTTTGCAAACCTTTGAGCTTGAATGAGGTAGATCTCATCTTGTGTGGAATTAAATGCAGCTATAAGAGCCTGAGTTAAATAGGCATAGTCTTCTAAAAATGCTTCAACTTTTGGCACTTTATGTATAAGCGTTGTGTGATATAGTTTTGAGTCTATAAACATGCTTCGAAGAAGTGCATCTAAACTTTTTATAGCTCTTTGTTTGTACTTGTTGTCAATGTCTCCTAAAGTAAAGAGTGCTTTTATCATCATGCTAGACCAAGAAGTTTGGATCTTTTTGTCTATGAAAGGGTACTCTCTTTTAGATCTGATGTTTTGTAAAATCTTTTTAACATCACTAAAGTAAGAAGGAATAACTCCATTGTCAAAACGGATGATATTTTTACCCTCAAAGTTTCCACCTTGTGTTACGCTCATCTCCTTTAACATTGACTCTATATCTTCGTAGTTGTTGTTTTTCAAAGCATCGTAAACTTCATCGTAACTATAAACAAAGTAAGTTCCCTCTTCGCCCTCGCTATCTGCATCAGAAGCACTATAAAAAAGGTCATCTTCACTCATTGACTCATACCAAAAGTCAGCACACTCTTTTGCTGTAGTTAAAAAACTCTCATCTTTGTAAGTCAAGTATGCTTTTGCGTAAACATCGCAAAGTAAGGCGTTGTCGTAGAGCATTTTCTCAAAATGAGGAACTAGCCACTTCTCATCTACGCTATAGCGGCAAAATCCTCCATCTACAAGGTCGTAGATTCCACCTTTTTTCATAGAATTTAGAGTGTGTAAAATCATAGCTTTTGCAGCTTTGTCGTCGTAGAGTCTATCAAGAATTGTAAGTGCATTTAGAGTTGAAGCGTGAGGGAATTTTGGAGCAACTGTGAAGCCTCCATGTTTTGTTTCGTAGTTGTTTTTTACTTGTAGCATAAAGTTTTTTACAAAATCTTCTTTTAGTAGAGTTGCCTCTTTTGGATGCTCTTTTTTGTTTATAAACTCCTCAATCTCATCTGCATTTTTTAAGATCTGCTCATCATTTTCTAAGACTTTTTGACCTATGATTTTTGTAAGCTCAATAAAGCCCATACCCTCGATCGAGCTTTGAGATGAGTGCGGTGGAATGTAGGTTCTTGCAAGAAATGGCTTATTCTCTGGCGTACAAAATATAGAGGTTGGCCAACCACCTGAGCGGCGATTTAGTAGCATATAGACTTCTTGGTAGTGTTTGTCAATGTCTGGTCGCTCTTCTCGATCTACTTTTATAGAGATAAAATGCTCATTTAAAATGTCTGCACACTCTTCATTAAGAAATACATTTTCTTCCATAACATGACACCAATGACAAGAACTGTAACCGATGCTGATAAAAATAGCTTTGTTCTCTTCTTTTGCTTTGCTAAAGGCTTCATCACCCCACGGGTACCAGTTAACTGGATTGTCTTTGTGTTGTTGCAAATACGGAGAATCTTCTTTTTGGAGTCTGTTTGACATCGTTACTCTTTTGTGTTGGTTTTTATATTGTAGAGTAGGGAAAATTTTATGATGATATGCTTAAAGATTTGAGATGAAAAAAAATCTTATTATAAGATGATATTTCTCATATCTTTTAGCAACTCACATAAAAGGTCTGTTTCGTTTTCTATATAGTACTTTTGTAGAGTCTCTATCTTGTCTTTGGAAATTTTATCTTTTAGCCCTAAGATGATTTTGTCTATATCTTCATCAAGGACAAGTGAATAAGATTCAAATTTAGCTACAACATCATCTATAATCACTTGAAGTTCTTGTGTTGTGATGTTTTGAAGTTCAACTCTTGCTAGTGGTATGATTTTTTCTTCGATCTCTTTAAGGGTGTATTGTAGTTCTATAAAAAGCTTTGTAAATAGTTTATCGTTAGTTAAATCTTTCTCTAGATCTATACAAAGCTTATAAATAGTGTTGATTTTCAGATTGCCAGATGTGCCTTTTAGTTTATGGATAAAATCTTTCATCTCAGTAGAAGTTTTAGCGAATTTTAAAGACTCTTGTAGATCTACGGTATAGCTTCTAAAGAAGCCTGTGTAGTATCTGTATATAGACTGCTCATCACTACTGAGTTCTTTTTGTAAGCCTAAAATATCGATACCGTTGATGTCAACTAGTAAACTCTTTTTATTATCTATCTCTTTGACATGCACTATCTTAAAATATTTTCTAAGTAATTTCTCCACTTCACTCATGTTTATAGGCTTTGAGAGGTGTCCATTCATCTTTGACTTAAGACTAAGATCTTTGTCTTCTTGCATAACTGCAGCACTTAGAGCTATGATAGGCGTAATTGTGTCAAACTCTCTTATTTTCATAGTTGCTGTGTAACCATCCATGATAGGCATATGAATATCCATAAAGATAATGTCATAACTCTTTTCTTTTGCTTTTTGTAGAGCTTCTTCTCCATTATTTGCTAACTCAACTACAAAGCCGATATTTTCTAAGATTTTAGTTGCTACGAGCTGGTTTGTCTCGTTGTCCTCTACTAAGAGAGCATTATGTACTTTTTCTAGTTGGAACTTTTCATCTGAATCATCTTCTATTTTTTGTTCTTGATATTTTTTGTTAAAGAGTGTTTCATAGAGTGTTGATGGGGTGTATGGTTTGTTTAAAACTTTGTTTATAACAATGCCATCTTTTTTTGCTTTAGCTAAAAGAGCTTCTTTATTGTGAGCTGTTACAAACAAAATATTTTCAGTTGAGATACCATCTCTTTGGATCTTTTGTATAAGTTCTAAACCATCAAGTTTTGGCATTTTCCAGTCTATCATTACATAATCAAAATCAGCATTTTTTATCTTTGTATAAGCATCTTCTCCATCTACGGCAGTTTGAAGCTTAATTCCCCATGAAGTAAAGATGTTTGAGACATAATCTCTTTCTATCTCACAGTCATCTACAAACAAAAAGTTAGCTTGTTTAAATTGTGAGATTGTCTCATAGTTAAAGAGTTCATCTTTGATATATTTTAGTTTAAGAGTAAAGCCTAGTGTAGATCCTTTGTTTAGTTCACTCTTTAGCCAGATCTCTGAGTCCATTAACTCTACGAGTTTCTTAGATATCATAAGTCCAAGACCAGTTCCTCCATACTTTTTAGTAGTAGAACTATCTCCTTGCTCAAATGCTCTAAAGAGTTTTTTTTGTTTCTCTTGGCTTATTCCTATGCCTGTATCTTGAACTGAACACTCGATGGTGACATTTTCATCATCTAGATCTTTTAGCTCAAGATGAACATTAACATGTCCTTTATCTGTAAATTTTATACCATTTCCTATGAGGTTTGTAAAAACTTGAGTGAAACGAAATTGGTCGCCTATAAGAGTGTTTGGGATCTTTGGATCTACTGTAAATATATAGTCAAGCCCTTTTTCAAATGCTTTATAACTAAACATATCTGATAAGTTTTGCATCATATTATCTAGAGAGAATTCATCTTGAAGTATATCTATCTTGTTTGCTTCTATCTTTGAATAATCTAAAATATCATTAATAACACTGAGTAAAATTTTAGAGGAGTTAAGAGATTTTTGTAGATATTCTTTTTGAATAGGATTTAGATCTGTCTCAAGAGTTAGCTTTGTTAAGCCTATCATTCCATTTAGTGGTGTTCTTATCTCATGAGACATATTTGCTAAAAACTCAGACTTAGATCTGTTGGCTTTTTGAGCTAACTCTTTAGTGCGTTTAAGCTCATCTTGTTCGACTTTTCTTTGTGTTATATCTTTTGTACTTATAAGAAAACTCTTTTTATCTGGCATCATAGCCATAGACATACTTATGGTGATCTCTCCGCCACCTTTAATTACACAAGTCTTTTCAAAATTCTCTACATGTCCATTTTTCAAAACTTTTTGTGTTATATCTTGAGCTTTTTCTTTATCCTCTGGGATAGTCATATCTATACACTTTTTAGTTAGTAACTCTTCTCTAGTAAAACCGGTCATATCAAGATAAGCATAGTTAAACTCTAAAAATTTAGAGTCTAGATCTAGAATCGCTAAGCCATCTTTAGAAGTATCAAAGATAGTCTCAAAGAGTTGTTTATGTTCTTCATTTTTAGTAATATCCATACCAATAGTTGCTAGATAATCCATACTTCCATCATCTTTTTTAACTAAGGTATTTGACCACTCAAACATTCTCTTTTGACCATCTTTAGATATCCAAGCATTTTGGTGACTCTTTATGACCTTTCCATCTTTTGCATTTTCTATAATGCTTAAAACTTTATCTTTAATCTCAGGTGGTAGAAGAACCTTCCATTTGTATGGCTCGCTTGATATCTCTTCTTGTGTATATCCAGTAAACTCTTCTGCATAGTTGTTGAGTTTTATCATAACTCCATTACTGTCAACAACGGTGATAATAGCATTAGCACCATCAATAATACTAGAGACAAAGTTTTTTTCATACATAATCTGTTTTTGAAGTTTATGCTCAGCAGTTGTGTCTCTAACTGCGGTATATATTAGATCTTCATCTTCAATTTTAATAACTACAGCAGTAATAGAAGCATTGAAGGTAGATCCATCTTTTCTTTTAATGATAGTCTCAAAACTACTTCTCTCTTTAGATATAGATGCTACAAGTTTTTCTAACTCCTCATCTTTATACTTCATCTCCCAATCACTTACCTTTAGGTTTCGCATCTCCTCATCACTATATCCTAACATCTCACGAGCTAGTTGACTGTACTCTATAAGCTCAAGCTTTTTATTGATAATAAGTATGCCATCAGAAGAGAGCTCTAAAAGACTCTTGTATCGATTTCTTTCTTGATTTACCTTTGCATCTAAGAGTGTTAACTCTGTAATATCTTGGACTGTACCATAAGAAAATAGTGGGTTGCCATCTAAGTCAAACTCAGTATTACACTGTTCACTTACATACTTAATACTTCCATCTCTCATTATGATTCTATGTGCGATGCTGTAAGGTTTTTTTGTCTGAAGAGAGTTTGTGTAAGCTATACTTATTTTTTCTTTATCATCTGGGTGAATCATGTTTAAAAATAGACTATAACTTGGAGAAAAACTATCTTTATCTACTTCAAAAATATTGTAGATCTCATCTGACCACTCTATTTTTTGAGTTTTACTGTCAAGTTCCCAAATGCCTATCTTTGCTATTTTTTGTGCAGTTTGCAGCTGTTTTAAAGCTTTTGAGAGTTTATTTTCATTGTTATACTCATTAGTTATATCGCTTATGTAGCTTATGTATTGAGTAATGTTACCATCTTTATCTCGATCTACTATTGTTTGATCTAGCATCCATTTCTCTTGTTTGCCTTTTGTTATGATCTTATATGGAGTGTGTTTGAAAAAATCAACTTCACTTTTAGACAAGCTTAGTAACTCTTTTTTTACTTTTTCTACATAATCTTCATGGATACAATCTAGATATGAAATCTTATTTTTTAAAAAGTCTTTGGCTTTGTATCCAAATATTTTTGATATATTTTTTGATACATATTCAACACTCAGTTTGGCATCATTATTCCAAATAAAAAGTATAGCGTTAGTGTTATCAAATAGTTTTTCAGTAACTTTTTGCTTAAGATGTTTTTTCATTAATATTCCAAATTCTTATGATTGTTTGGATTCTAGCAAGAAAGATATAAATACTGCATAAATAAAAAAACACAAATCCTTAGACAAAAAAAAGACAAAGCAAAGCAAAGTGAATTTTGCAGAGAAGAGATAAATGCCTTTTTTAGTTAAGGTGTGTGATAATGACACTGTTTATAAAGACAAATCTACTTTAGATATAACAATTTTTAATAAAGGAAAAAAATGAATAGAGTTACACCATATGGAGCTGCACAAAGTGTTACTGGATCTTGTCACTTAGTAGAACTGCTAGGCTTAAAGATACTTATTGATTGTGGAATGTTTCAAGGCGAGTTTGGTTTAGAAAAAAACTATGATGATTTTGAGTTTGATGTGAATGAGATAGACTATCTTATCATTACTCATGGACATTTAGATCATATAGGAAGAGTTCCAAAGCTAGTAAAAGATGGTTTTAATGGCGTTATTATCGCAACTCAAGCAACAAAAGAGATAGCAAATATCATGTTAAATGATAGTGCAAAAATCCTCAAAGAAGAGTACAAGACTCTAAGAAGAAAAGCTAAAAGAAGAGGTGATGAGAAGAGAATAACAGAGCCACTATATACAATAGATCATGTAAAAGAGGTTTTTTTAAAAGAGTGGCAAATCCTTGAGTATCGTAAAGAGCTAAACCTCTCAAAAGATGTAGCTATCACATTTGGGGATGCTGGACACATCTTAGGAAGTGCCTTTGTGATGATAGACTACAAAGATAAAGAGAGTAAAAAAAGAGTTGTTTTCTCAGGAGACATAGGAAGTAAAGAGAGAATGATCTTAGATCCACTTGACACACTCAGTAGTGCTGATACTCTTTTTATAGAGTCAACATATGGAGATAGAAATCATAGATCTCTAAAAGAGAGTATAAAAGAGTTTAAAGAGACTGTAATAAACACACTAAAAAGAGATGGAAATGTCATCATCCCATCTTTTGCAATTGAGCGAACACAAGAGATACTTTGGCTTCTTAACAATATGCAAGCGGATGGAGAACTCCCAAAATGTCAAGTTTTTTTAGATAGCCCACTTGCTACAAAAGCAACAAGACTATATGCTAAATATCCAGTGCATCTAAACGAAGAGCTAGAGCTTCACGCACAGGAGAATGGCAATCCTTTTAAGTTTGCCTCGCTAAATATAAGCGCTACAAAACAAGAGTCTCTTTTGATAAACAAAGTAAAAAGCAGAGCTATCATCATAGCAGGAAGCGGGATGTGTCATGGCGGTCGTATAATGCACCATCTAAAACACCGTTTATGGAATGAGAAAAACTGTGTTATTTTTGTAGGTTTTCAAGTTGAGGGAACTTTAGGAAGAGAGATCATTAACGGATATGAGTATGTGAAAATATATGGAGAAGATATAATAGTAAAGGCTCAAGTAGAGACTATAAATGGCTTTTCAGCTCACGCAGGACAAAATGATATGATAGAGTGGATGTCAAATATACGAGACCTAAAGAACTTGTATTTAATCCATGGTGAGAAAGATAAGATGAAAATCTTTACACAAAAGATAAAAGAAGAACTAGATCTAGATGCCAAGATAGTTAAGTATGCTGAGATTGTGGAGTTATAATAAGAAGAACTTTAAAGACTACACTCAATGCACAGCGCAGATGCTAACTAAAGGCTTGTATATATCTCTTAAGTTATAAAGATTTGCTATCCAAGAACTTTGTGCTAAAATAACTGAATTTATTAAGCATTCACAAATAACATGAATGCTGTCAAATATCAGGATAGAAAAGCATGATTAATGACTCAACAAAAGATTTGACTCCTCTTGATATGTCTTGTATGAAAGGCATATCATCTATACAAAAATTTCTGATAAAACAAAATGCAAAAGTAGCACCTCGCATCTTAAGCCTCGCATCTGAGATGTACTCTCAAACAACAACAAAGTCAGATATTTTTGAGTGGATTATGGAACTATAAAGCAAAGGATGAAAATGGCAAACGTACCTCATCAATTTGAAAAATTAACTTCCAGAGAAGAAAAAATAGTCGTCATGATTGGTGCAGGTATGTCATACGGTTTGGTGCCTATGGCAAACGAATTAAAAAAATCATTAGAGTTAGTTACTAATAATTTATTAATTAAAGACGATACGCTATCAGCAGAAGGTGACCCGTATAAATATGCTGATATTGTCTTGAAGTATATACATAATCAAGATAAACTAGTTCTTGCACAGAATATGGGGATTATTAACAATCCAAAATGGTTTGCTAAAGTTGGTCTACCTCTAAGAGGCACGACACCAAGACATAGAGTAATTGCTCGTTTTGCCAGAGAAAACTTGCTTCACGAAGTATGGAGCTATAACTGGGACACTGTTTTAGAATCGGCTTTGGAGGCCGTTGGATTTACACGTGGACGGAAAGATGGAATAAGACAACCTTGGAATACACTTTTTGACTGTATGATTACTTATGATAATTTAACTGCCATTCCTACGGATGGTTTTTTTAAAGTTTATAAGCCTCATGGTTGTTTACATGCTATGAAAAAAGCTCAGGAATTACAAATAAGTAATCATACTGAATCAAAAAAAATTGCTGACCGTTTTATGGTAGGATACAATGAACTATCATCAGATAAGAAGTGGACAGACCAAGAGCCTGGAGCTACTTTTCTAAGTTTGATGCATACAAGTCTAAATCATCATGTAGTGGTTATCGGATGGAGTCTGCCAGAAAAATATGTGCATGACAAACTGGAGTATATAATGAAACCTATTAAAGTAGAAGTAGAACATCTTTCCATTATTGACCCATCTTATCAAACAGGACATGCCACTATTGCTAATCGTTACAAACTGAATCAAAATGACACACATTTTGCAGTTTCTTCAACTCAAAAAGGTTTAACGACAGATAACCTCTTTTTGGCATTACAAACAAAATATTCATTGAAGCAATTGCTAAAAAATACAGATGAACAAAGTGACGAGTGGAATACCATTAAAAATGTTCTTAGTCAATGTGATTTGGGAAATGCTAAAAATGCACTTATCTATTGGGCGGATGATTTTTTACCAGCATGGATTCGTTTGTGTTGGCGTACCGGGCACTTAAAAGTTAGAACTTTTAATCCTTTTGACATTCGATTAGAAAAACAAGATGTGCATATTCCCTATCAAGGTATTGAAACTATTCGTATCGATATGGAGATGGCAGCTACAATTTTCCATTACATTCAAAACTCAAAAATAAATTGGGATTTCTCAACATTTCCAGGAGGACTTTGGGATTATGAAAACACTCGATTGGTAATTCCTCTACCAAATGCAACATTTTCAACATTACATGTAATAAAACCTCTTGTTAAAATGATTGAAGAAAAAGTAGCATACATCACAAGCATTGTTATTATGCCAATAACGCATAATGCTCTTCATAATTCATCAACTAATATATTAAGAAATTCAATTATGCAAATTGTGTCAAAGCCACAATTACTGCAAGATAATTTCTGGAAAAGTACCAACAATCTTATAGACTATGAGGACATAATATGAATTCTATTGAAACAATTAAAACATATCTCACAAAAAATTATCGCAATCTTTATGATGATTCTTTTTCATTTTGTGAATCTTTGGAACAAACACAAATAAAACCGACATGGCTTTGGATTGATGAACATTTAAAAACTACAACAACAAAACAAGATGGTGGGCTGATAATAGATCCAGAAATTGGAGTATGTCTTTTTATTCTCCCTTACAATTCACAAAAATTAAACACTCAAATTGCCAAAGCACTTAATTATCGCTCTAAACTTTTGTTTGAATACTTGCCAGAATCTGCAGATGTCAATGGAATGTGGAACATAATAGTGCATTGGTATGTTGAAGAAAAAGATTTAAGTGATTGGGTAAAACAAGTCGCTGATATTCGAAGAGAGAGTGCACAAATTGAAGAGGTACCTATTGATGCCATAATATATAAGCAAAATGAAATTGAAAATGCATGTGTAAAACATCGATTTCCAAGATTGCTGCTTCAAACGCGTTCAATACTTTCAAAAGAGAAGTATGATGATATCGAAAAATGGTCAAGTGCCAATACTAAAATCAAGCTTGCTGTACAACAAGCAAAAAAGCATTTAATAGATAAATTTGATGAAAAATTACATCAGCAAATATTTAATGAAATTGATGTTTTTATTGACAAAGAGGAACAAACTGAAGAAACATCTGAAGTATCTTTAAGGGATACTAAAACTTATCAAAATATTTCTATAAACAATTTTCGTAATATTAACAAGTTAGATATTCCATTAGGCGACAAAAACTCTATTACTGCATCAATTGTTCATGGTCCGAATGGTACAGGGAAAAGTAGTATATTTGAAGCATTTTCATTTGGTCTTGGCAATACATCGAAACGGTATAGAAATTATTTTGATGATAATAACCACAATAGAAGGAATGCTTACAAAAAAGAGTATCTTTTTCCAATCAATAAAAAGGATTCTCCTACAATTAATATCAATGCAAAGAATCATCCTATTGACTGTGAGCATGATGTACACGAAAGTTCAAAACGTCTAAACATGATTTCTGGCACACTTCTTTCACAAGAACAAACTGGCGAGTTTACCAAAATGCCTAGAAGTGAACTTGGTAATATTATTCTTGGACAATCATCAACGTTGGCAATGGCATTGCAAGAATTTATTACATCAAGATATAGTCAAGTACGTGAAACTCAAAAAGATTATTTAAGACGCTATGGAATTAATGCTCAAGTAAGGAAGATTGATACAGCATCTCACAAAGTCATTGGCTCATATCTCAATCAAGTATTTACAGTTCCATCATCTTTTTTAAATTGGCTTTCGAATCATCAATTGTCAGAACATCCATTTTTTATGGCTGCACAAATATTCAAAAGTGAATGGAATGATTTTTCTGCTCAAAAAGTGATTTATGAAAAAACAATAGTTAGTGGTAGTGAAAACCAAAAACAACAGATAATTTCAAAACTTTTATTAAATAAAGGGAAACTATTATCGAAAAATCATGAGTTTTACAATTCAGTAAATAAATATGCAACACGCTTTGATTATGATTTAATTGCAGACATCGAAAAATGGTCGCAGTGGCTTCAGGCACAAACATCTTTAGCCAATAAAGATTCTTCTCATATTACAGAAATTAAAATTCAACGCAATGAATTTTCAAAACAGCGAGAAAAAGTTATAAAAAATGGACAACGACTAAAAGCGAGGGTTGAACATATTCAAACAGTTCAAATTTTCATGGATACACATTCATGGGATGAAATATCTCCTAATGAATGTCCTACATGTGGGTCTGATTTAACAAATCGCCAAGGTGCCCATCAGGCTATCTCATTATTATTTCAGCAAAGTCAAAGTGAACAAAATACTCTTCGAGATGAATATAAAACACTCAGCGATAAAATTAAACAATTGGATTTAACATTACTTAGTTTGGGTAAAATGCCAAATCCACTTTCATCTGAAAGACAGATTGAACTTCAAGAAAAGCTACTTTGGCTAATTCCAAATGATATATCTTTTAGTGATTACCTTTCATCAGAATCAAATACAATATTTCTTAAAGAGATCATACAGATTGTTCAACTACGCCAACCAATAAATGAAAAAATATATACTGAAGATGAAATAAATGCAATGTCTATAGATATTGCAAAAAAAATTGAACATGAAATTAATAGTATTAAAGAAAATTTTGAACAAGAAAGAGCTTGGACACAAGTTGAAAAAGCCATTAATGAAGAAATAATGCATATTATTGATGAACATTTACCATCAACTTATCAATTGCTATGGATGGAAATTGCTGAGGCATTAACACCTGCACCGTGGCAATATCAAGGTAAAGTTCAACTTGACGCTGACTTGAAAAACAAACAATCAGCCGTAACTGTTGATATAGTTGGAGATGATGATGGTATTCAACGTTTGGCACACTATATACTTAACGGTGCCGAAATTCATGTCTTAGGATTAGCATGGTTTTTCACGAGATATTTAACTTTCGGAAGATTTCAACATGCAGCTATTGTTTTAGATGATCCTGCTCAGGAAATGGATCAACATACCTTCAAGGATTTGTGTAGATTTTTTGAAATATTAGTACGCTTACACCGTGTAAAAAAAATTCCTCTTTCCTTTGTTGTGATGCTACATCAAGATGAACGAGCCGTTGAACTTGTAAGGATGTTAAATGGTTGGCTACATCAATTACGATGGAATCATGATGGTAATGTTGATATGATGACATTAAAATTAATGACCGATGAATTTAAAGCACCATTCCCAAATTTTTTAAGTATTGCATAGACGAGCCTCTCTGAAATTAAATTATGTCCCTATTACGAGGGACAACATCTAACTTTTAACACGTTTATACAACACAGATATATTGCTTGTTTTAAATATTGATGAAAGGAAGTTATAATACTTGGAATATTAAGCTAAATAAAAAAGGTAATTCATGCACCCATTAAGACTAGATATTGACAACTCTGTCTATTTACAAGTTTTATTTTTTGTAAAACAGTTTAAAAAAGATGTACAAAAAAGTTCAAGACTTATAGCTTGCAAATTGTTTACGAAGAAAGCTTTTCAAAGTCTCTTTTAAACATACTTACTTTCATCTCCAAAGATAAAAAATTATCCGCCATAAAATTTAAAGACAATCTAAAAGAAAAAATAGAACTTCTAAAGCAATCCCCATTTAAGTGTAGAAAATTAAGATCTATAAATAATAAAACTATCATAATTTAAGAAAGCGTTTAAAATTCCAGTATCTACTTTCAAACTATTTTGAACTTTTATTTCTTTCTATAATGCGACATAAAGTAGTTAAAAGAGTGTTTTAGAGCTTTGTTTGTTAACTCTACAAAGTCTTTGATCTCTTTGTAATTTTCTTCGGCTTTACTTGAGAGGGTGTCAAACTTTTCGTTTGCGTCTTTATAAAGGCTCTCAAGCTCTTTTGCACCTATATCAAATTGTTTTTTAGCTTCTTCACTTAGATGGGAACTTGCTTCTTTGATCTCATCTATCTCTTTTTGGAATTTAACCAACTGTTTCTTTGCTTCTGTAACTATTTCGTCTTTCTTCATAATATACCCTTTTATTAAGTTTACTTATCTTAATTCTATCATAGATAATTTGATATATATATTTGACCTAACAGTTGCTTAAGTAGAGACTATGAGTGAATCTACATTTTAATTGTAAAAATTATTTACCAATTGTTTGGGCAAATGTTTCTAACTCAGCATCTGAGTACTTAGCAACTTGACCTTTCATTACAGCTTTCATAACTCCGCCGTAAGTTCCACTTTTGTAGCCCTTTAATGCTGTTGCGATCTCTGTATGTGATAAATCTGCAACAATTTTTGATTTGCCAAGTGCAACTTTTTCAAAGTTAACGCCATGACAAGCTGCACAAGCTTTTGGTTCTACTGCGCCCATGAGAACGACACTACTAATAAATAATACGAAAGCAATTTTTTTCATCTTAAACCCTTTTTTGTGTTAAATCTTTTGAGAGTATACTACTCTACACAAAATTAAAAACTTATCTATTAGAAAATTTTAAATATATTCAGAAAAATTTTATATTTTAATTATCAAAAACTGGCGTTACATAAGATTTTAAAATACAAGCAGATATACTAAAGGCGAAGATACTTTTTAAGTAAAAATAAACTAAGTGAAGGTGTAGATGCTAAAAAAAGTTGTAGTCGTTTTTATATTGATCTTGATAGTTATAGCGATGTTTTACTATAAAGACAAAGTAAGAGAGCAAAAGATAAATCACATCATGGATCAAGTCTCTATCGCCCTAAAGTCAAAACTCAAATCTGACAAGATGGATGATCTAAAGATGGCACTCTTTTTATCTAAAAATAAAGCTCTGGTTGATGCTTTAGAAAATGATGATGAAGATCTAGGCT
Source organism: Sulfurimonas sp. (assembly GCF_023228785.1). GTDB lineage: Bacteria > Campylobacterota > Campylobacteria > Campylobacterales > Sulfurimonadaceae > Sulfurimonas. The sequence goes on along the minus strand of NZ_JALOAN010000007.1, from coordinate 22,621 downwards.
ACAAACTACTCTCAGATATAACTACAACCATAAAACAAGAAACAGATCTATTGATAAGAGCTCAGATCATAACAAAAGAGTTTAACATCTTCGCTAGAAGTTGGGATGATATGTATGCTGGAATGCCACTGGGTGAGTATAGAAAAGATTTTAAATACTTTGAGACTAACAAAGCACCAAGAACTTCCATAGAGATAGGAAGACGACTTGGCATAAAAGCCACAGTTCCCATATATAAAGACTCTGAGTTTTTAGGTTTTGTAGAAGTTATATCTTTTTTTAAATCTACCACAGAGTTTTTTAGCTCCATGGGTGTAGATATATATGTTTTATTGGATATAGAGCATATAGAGACTGCGGTACTTATGATGGAAAATTTAATGATAGATGAGTATATTGTCTCAAACAGAAACTACAACTATGATCACATTCAAACCTTAAAAAAGATAGATTTCCAAAAGCTAAAGTTAGATGGACTAGCTTATGAAGATAGTAAGTATATCTTTTATGAGACTATGTATGATGGAGACTATAAAGATATAGGTGGATTTGTTTTTGTGCTTGAGGAGAAATATTTAGACTACTTTAGAAATCCAGAAGATGATATATCTTTTCTCATAAATGTTACAAGAAGCGGACTCTATGATGTTGTAAAAAGAGAGAAGTATAACAACAATGTTTATAGTAAATACTCGGCTAACTCTATGGTTTATCTCCAAGATGTAATAGATACACAAGATAGACAGATCTTTTTGGATGAGGCTTATGAAAAGTTCGATGCGTACTCAAAAGATGAGCTTATACAGATGATGCTAGAGAGAAGTGTTGTTAAAAAAATAGATGGAAAGATAAAATGAGAATCCTACTTTTAGAAGATGAATATTCACTGCGAATTAGTATAGAAGAGTTTTTAACAGATATAGGTTATGAAGTAGATGGTTTTATGGATGGGCTTGAGGCATATGATGCCATATATGAGAGAGTTTATGATATCTTGATTTTAGATGTAAATGTACCATCATTAAGTGGTTTTGAGCTTTTAAAAAAATTAAGAGAAGATGATAAAAAAATTCCTGCAATATTTTTAACTTCTATGAGCAATATAGATGCAGTAAAAAAAGGCTATGAAACGGGCTGTTGTGACTATATAAGAAAACCATTTGACTTAGAAGAGTTAGAACTTCGCATCGACCAAGCATTGGCTAGTTTTTTACAAGATGATAGCTCTTTAGTGCATTTTGGTTATGAACTTTCATATGATATGAAAAGAGGCAAACTTACCTTAGGACAAGAAGAGATCTTGCTTAGAAAAACAGAACAAGAACTCTTAGAAGTGCTTATAAAAAATAAAAATGCAGTTGTATCTACTCAAATGTTTCAAGATGAGGTTTGGGGAGAATATGTTGAACCTGCCACCATTAGAGTACAACTCAATAACTTACGCAAAAAATTACCAGATGATGTTATACAAAATAGAAGAGGCTTAGGGTATATCATTGAAAGATAACCAAAATTCAGCAAAATACGCACTAATATATACATCTTTAGTCTCTATGATACTCTTAACTCCGCTTTTCTTTTACTTTGTATATATGAAAAATATTCACTCTATAGAAAATGAGTTACTACTAAAAGAAAAATCAATACTAATCATAAAAGCGATGCAAGAGTACAATCAACATGAAGAGTATTTTGAATATCCAAGATTTAAAACATTTGAATCAGGGCTTTATAATGAGAGGTTTAAACCTATTTTTTCTCTTATAGACTATAAGATAAAGTATTTTAAAGATGGCTATCACTTAGAAGACAATGACGCTTACTTAATAGTAAAACTTCCAAAAGGTAGATATTTTGGAGCCTCTTATCTTATAGTAAAAAACAAACTCTCTTTTGCTTCTGTTTATGAAAAAGTTTTATATATACTCTTTAGCATAGTTATTCTTATCTTTACACTTAGTGTATTTTTTCTACAAAGTTTTGCAAAGCCATTTCAAAGAATGAATAAACAGTTAGACAACTTCATAAAAGACTCTATGCACGAGATCAATACACCACTATCAATCATAAATGTTAATATTGACCTCTACAATAGAAAAAATGAACCAAATAAGTATATGCAAAGAATGAAGGCTGCATCTAAAGTTTTATCCAACATATATAACGATATGGACTATCTGATAAAGCATGAGAGGTTAGAGTATGAAAAACAAAATATCAACTTCGATAAGTTTTTAGGAGAGAGAATAGAATACTTTAGTGAAGTAGCTCTTATGAAAAATATAGTTATAAAATCAAATATACAAGAGTCACTGCTAGTTTATATGAATCCAAAACAACTCCAAAGAGTTATAGACAATACTCTCTCAAACGCAATCAAGTACTCATATGAAAACTCAAAGATAGATATAAGTCTTCATAAAAAGGAAGAAAAACTTTATATGAGCATAAAAGATTATGGTGTTGGGATAGAAAATGTTGAGAACATTTTAAGCAGATACTATAGAGAAAATATCAATAAAGGTGGCTTTGGCATAGGTCTGAGCATTGTAAAATCTATAATTGATAAAGAAAACATACAACTCATCATAAACTCAACTCCGAAGAAAGGAAGTGAATTTTTGTACGTATTTACTTCTATAAATAAATAAATCTAATAAATAAACATCATTTTACATTAATTTTACAATGAAGAGATAAACTTGTTTCTGAAATAAAAATAGGAGGAACAGAGTATGAAAAAAACTGTGATGATATCGCTGTTAGTGGGTGCTTCACTTTTTGCTGCTGATTATAGTGGTGTAATAGAAAAACCCAATGCAAGTAAGATAATCAAAGATGATTTACTAGCTAAAGCTACAGTCTACGCTATGCCAGAAGGTTGTATAACAACAGATAAGGATGCTATTGCAAGAGGTGCTTATATATTTCACAACTTAAATAGTAAACAAGCAGGACAAAAGCCACCAAAAGGCATAGATATAAAAGATAGTGATACTAAACAGTACGGAAACTGTGTAGCTTGTCATAATATTGAAAAAGCTCAAGGTGGTGGAAACATAGGTCCAGATCTAACTCGATACAAGGCTATGTTTATGGATAGTGGTGTTAGAGACCATCAGTTTGTTTTTCAGAAAATTGCTGATCCCCGTATAGACAACCAAAACACACACATGACAATTAACTTAACTACTAAGTTATTTACAACTAAAGAGATATGTGAAATTACTTCATATGTTATTTCAACAAAATAAGGATAAACAAATGCAAAGAAGAGATTTTTTTAAACAACTAGGTGCAGTAGCTGCGGTAGCTGCGATAAGTCCAGCAATAAGTTTTGCAGATGAAGCAAAAAAACTATCAGGACCAAATGATCTTTCATATAAAGCAGCAGTAGATGCAATTACTGGTGGAAAAGGTGCAGAAGAATCTTCAAAAGTAAACTTAAAAGTTCCAGAGATTGCTGAAAATGGTGCAGTTGTTCCTGTAACTGTTGAGGTTGAGTCTCCTATGACTGATAGTGATTATGTGAAATCTATTCATATCTTAGCTACAAAAAATGCTAACACTAGATGTATTGATGTACATTTAACTCCATCAAATGGAAAAGCTATGTTTGCAACTCGTATAAAATTAGGTGGGACTCAAGATGTAGCTACCGTTGTTGCACTTAGTGATGGCACATTTTTAACTGCAACTCAAAATGTAAAAGTTACTATTGGTGGATGTGGTTGATATTCAATCATTTAATAAAAATCTAAATTGAATGCTCTGAACAATTATTCAGTTGGATCCTGAATCAAGTTCAGGATGACGTGTACTCCGTCATTCCGTGCTTGACACGGAATCTAGTTTATAGATTAATCAGAGGGTTCAAATAAAATAAAATAAATTAAGGAAAATAAAAATGTCAAGTAGAAAATCACTTATTAAGATTAAGCCAAAAAGTTACAAAGATGGTGAAATAGTTAAAGTTAGTTTTATGGTTATGCATCCTATGGAAACAGGAATGCGTAAAGATAAAAAGACTAAAGAAGTTATTCCGGCAAAGTACATAAACAGTGTTAAGTTTGACTATAACGGAAAAGTTATTACAACTATGAATGTGTGGGAGTCGCTATCTACAAACCCTGTTTTTACAACATATATGAAAGTAAATGGTGAGGGAAAACTAAGTGTTACGTTTAGTGATAGTACAGGTGAAGTTCACGAAAAAAGTATAAAGATTAAACCAAAAGGATAATCAATGAAGGGCACAATTAAAATAGTACTTTCTCTCACGCTACTTTGGTCACTCTCTTTTGCGAGTGAGCAGTTTTCTATGAGTGATGCAGATCGTGAAATGTATGCTGAGATGTTAGAAGATAATCCGGCTGATATTATGGTGGGAAATGGTAGCGAACTTCTTGAAGAGTATTGTGGTGGAGATGCTGGACTTGCAGAATTTTTAAATGTTAGCGAAGATGAATTACCAGCTTATATAGCAGGTTTTCCACGATATTTAAAAGATTTTAAACAAGTAGTTGCTCTAGATCAAGTACTTCAAGCTCTAATGAGTAAAAATGGACACAAGCCATTTGCTCTAAAGAGTTCAGATATGTTTGACATGGGTGCTTATGCGAAGTCTATAGCAAATGGAGAAAAAATTCAAATAGATGTAGATGCAAATAAACATATAAAAGAGTCTTATGAACTTGGCAAACTCACTTTTGAGCAAAAAAGAGGCTCAAGAGGACTCTCTTGTCTATCTTGTCACTCATCACAAGTTATAGGAAGTGTCTTAAGAACTCAACCATTACCAGACTTAAGTGCAAAAGGTAATGCACCAGCTGCTACTTGGCCGGCGTATAGAATGACAAAGTCATCTCTTAGAACTTTGCAACGCCGTTTTCAAGGATGTATGAATAACGCTTTGTTAGCAGTTATTCCTTTGGGCTCACCTGAGATGGTAGGACTTGAAGTATATCTGACTCAAGAAGCCAAGGGATTTGAAATAGCTATCCCTGGACTAAAAAGATAAGGGTGAAATAATGGAAATTTCAAGAAGAGATTTTATGCACATAGCTGCTATCTTTGGGCTAGGTGCGGTTAGTGTTGGATGTTCTAAAAGTGGCGTTAGAACTCCTGCACAGATATCACTAAAAGATATTTATGATTTTAAGGCAACTGGAAACTTTACTCTTTTGCATATGTGTGATATTCATGCGCATTTAAAGCCACTATATTGGAGAGAGCCATCTACTTTAATCTCTGCTCCAAATCTTGTGGGAACTCCTGGTTTTTTATGTGGTGAAGCTTTTGCAAAACACTATGGACTAGAGCCTAGTAGTTTAGATGCTTACTTTGATACGCATATAGATTTTGAGACTTTAGCTAAGAAGTTTGGAAAGATGGGCGGAGTAGCTCATATGAAAACCTACCTAGATCATGTAAGAAAAGAGAGAGGGGCTGAGAATGTTCTCTTTTTAGACTCTGGAGATACATGGCAAGGAACAGGTGTAGCACTAAAGACAAGAGGCGAGGCGATAGTAAAAGCTCAAAACTACTTAGGTGTAGATGTGATGGTTGGACACTGGGAATTTACTTATGGTAAAGAGAGGGTAAAAGAGCTCATAGAGATGCTAGATGCTAAGTTTATCTCTCAAAATATAGTAGGAAATGACCCATTTGCTGATGAGTATGAGGAGTTGATTTTTGAGCCTTATACAATTGAGCAAAGAGGTGGAGCTAAGATTGGAATCATAGGACAATCTTTTCCATTTACTTCAACTGCTAATCCTAGAGAGTTTACAGAGGGGTGGAGTTTTGGCATCAGACCGGAGACTCTTCAAAAGTATGTAGATGAGTTAAGAGGTGAGCACAAAGTTGATTGTGTTGTTGTCCTCTCTCATGATGGTTTTAGCGTTGATCAAGAACTAGCTCGTATGGTTCATGGCATCGACTTCATTCTTAGTGGACATACACATGATCCATCGCCAAAACCTATAGTAATAGATGGTACAGTAATTGTTATAGCTGGTAGCCATGGTAAATATGTTGGTCGCCTAGATATAGATGCAAAAGATGGAAAAGTCCATGGTTATGAGTATAAACTTGTGCCAATAGCATCTAATCTAATTCCAGCAGATCCAGAAGGTGTGAAGCTTGTAGAAGAACTTTATGCTCCTTATGCTGATGAGATGAATGAAGTTTTAGGTAAAACTAAAAACACTCTATATAAGAGAGATACGTTTTTCTCAACTTTTGATCAACTTATAAACGATGCTATCATGGATGAAATGAAATGTGATATCTCTTTTACTCCAGGATATAGATGGGGAACTACAGTCTTAGCAGGCGAAGATATTACTATGGACAATGTCTATGAGATGTGTGCGGTTACTTACCCTGATGTATATACTTTTGAGCTAAAGGGTGAAAATATTGCAAAGCTTTTAGAAGATATAGCTGACAATGTTTTTAATGCAAATCCTCTCTATCAACAAGGAGGAGATATGAGTCGTTTAGGTGGAGTTACATATAGCATAGCTGTAGGTAATAAGGCTGGCGAGCGAATATCTAGTCTAAAAGTTGGCGGAGAAGCCATTGTTTTAGATAAAATATACATTGTCTCATCATGGGGCGGAAACTTGCAAAATGCAGGACAAAATCTTCAAAAAGATAAAATCAGACCAGTGTATGATGTGGTTCGTGATTATATTAAAGATAAAAAGGTGGTGGATGTAAGCAACGAGGGAAATGTTGTTTTACTAGACTATGATTGTGGGTGCCCGACTAAGGGTTCACAAAAAAATAACTTGTAAAGGAAAAAGATGAAAATATTAAAAATAAGCCTAATTGCAGCACTTGTTTGTGCAGCGAGTGTAAGTGCAGATGATGCAAAACCAAAGAGAAGTCTAAAGGGCAATATGCAAGAAGTTTATAACACACTTCCAAAGAGTGTAGATAATCTAGGTGCTGCTTTTACTGAGGGTGTTTTTTATGGTCGACTAAGAGCTAACGCTTTTAGATGGGACTGGAAAGATAAAGATCAAGATAACAAAGCTTTTGGTGCAGGTGGTAGTATTTTATATAAAACTGCTCCACTCTATGGTATTAGTGCTACTGCAGGACTCTACTACTCAAACAGTCCAATCTCTAACTGGAGACAAAGTAACAATAGCGTGGGTGAAGTGAAATCAGGGAAAGATACATTTAGTAGATACAATGTTGATAAAGATGGCGATTGGGAGATGGCAGTTTTAGCCCAAGCATACCTACAATACAACATCTCAAAAACAGACTTTAAACTTGGTCGTCACACTTTTGAGTCTGCACTAACTGCATCTAATGACACTAAGATGATCCCAAATACTTTTGAGGGTGTGAGTGTTGAATCAAAAGATCTACCAGATACAACTCTAAAAGCTGCATATTTCACAGCTCAAAAACTTCGTGATCATACTACCTTTCATGATGTTTTAACATTTAATGATGGAACTTCAAACTGGAACAACAATGATGATTCTGGTGTGCATAAAGGTCTAACATATAAAAGACTACAAGATTCAGGAAAAGATGTTGATAATGAGCTTATAGTTGTAGCAGCGAGTAACAAGTCCATACCAAACCTTAAGGTAGATGCGACATATACAGCAGTTCCAGATATGGTCTCAAGCCTTATTGGAGAGTTAAACTATGCTATACCTGTTGGCGGTGTGACAATTACTCCGGGTGTTCGTTATATGAAGCAGTTTGATGATGGGGCTGGAAAGGTTGGTGGAGCAGCTCTAAGTGGTAAAATAAATGCTGCTAATGCTAGAACAAATGGTTATAAGAGTGGAGATTCTCTAGATGCTTCTCTTTGGATGGCTCGTTTAGTGGCATCTGTTGGAGCATTTAAAGGGCTTGTAGGATACTCAAAAGTAGAAGATAAGGCTGATATCGTTGCCCCTTGGCGTGGATTCCCAACTGGTGGATATACTCGTGCAATGGCACAAGTAAACTGGAGAGCAAATGCTGAGACTATGATGGTTGAAGCAAAGTATGACTTTGGCAAAGCAAACATATTAGACGGTTTTACTGCTATGGCTCGTTATGCTATTCAAGATTCTGATGAGAAAAAACAAGGTAATGGCGGTGGACAAGCTGACTTATCAATTTTTCACATGGATTTAAAACAGCAAATCACGCCTCAACTAGATGCTAAATTTCGTTTAGGGATAGTTACTGCTGATAGCAGAGTTAGCGGTAAAGATGAAGACTCATATAATGAGTATCGTTTTGAAGTTAACTACTTGTTTTAAAAATATGGAGCACAAAGCTCCATATAGAAAATATTACTAAAAGGTTGTGTGTATGAAGTCATTACTGTTAATAGCGTTAGCTTTTCATTCTCTTTTCTCCTTTGAATATAATCTTGAGCCAAAAAAGATAAACAGTCAGATCTACTGTTTTTTTGGCAAGCCCCAGATAATGGACACACACAACAACGGTGATATAAGTAACTCTTGCTTTGTAGATCTGGGCAAGAGTTATCTAGTAATAGATAGCGGACCTAGCTATAAGTATGCGCGAGATACACATAAGGCGATGAAAAAAATCAAAAATCAAGAAGTCTCTTTTGTTATAAATACTCATATCCATGATGACCATTGGCTTGGAAATGGATACTACAAAGAAAATGGTGCAACTATCATAGGTGCTAAAATATTTGCAAATACACCCAACGCAACTCCAATTAGGATGCAACAATACATCTCTAAAGAAGCTTTTGATAAGACCGAAGAAGTTTTTCCTACAAAGCATATAGAAGGGGTGCAAACTCTTGAACTTGAAGGTGTTAAAGTAGAACTAACAAGTTTTGATAAAACTATTCATACAGACAATGATATGATAATTTACATACCATCACAAAGCGTTGTATTTGCAGGTGATTTAGTCTTTAATGAGAGGATAATGTCTCTTCGCGGAGGAAATATAAATAACTGGATTGATGTCTTAGATGAGATAGAGGCAAAAAATAGCAAGTATATCATCGGTGGACATGGGAATATATACACAAGAGATAGTACAAAGATCACAAAGAGATATCTTGAAGCTCTTAAAGAGTTTGTGTTAGAGTCTATTGATGAAGGGCGAGATATTACAGATACACTTACTAATTCTCATATGAGTGAGTTTGAAGATTTAAAATTATATAAAGAGATGCATACTATAAATGTTGAGACTGCGTATAGAACTTTGGAGTGGGGTGATGAGTAGTATAAAGTTTGTAGCTCTTTTTCTAATCTTTTTTTACTTTACTTTAGATGCGCTAGAATTTAAAAGCTATGAAGAAGCAAAAGTCCTCCAAAAAGATAGTAAAAAGCTTATAATGCTTGAAGTTATGCGAAGCAATTGTCATTACTGTAGCGATATGCAAAGAGATGTTTTTGATGATGAAGAGATGGGTAAGTGGATAAATGAGAGATTTATCCCTGTTAAAATAAATCTCGATAGCGATTCACCTCCACTCGGGATAAAAGTTAGTTTTACCCCTTCTTTCTTTTTCATAGATATAAATGACAATATAAAAAAGAAAATTCCTGGTTCGTGGAATATAGAAGACTTTAAATCACTAACAAAGGATATTAAATGAGAAGATATTTTACTTTAATTTTACTCTTGTGTGCGATACTCACAGCTGAGACAAAGTTTGCCCAGCCAAAGCCATCTTTTGACAATCCAAGACAAATAGTCTTCTCAATCAAGAGTGCAGATGATGCAGAGATTCATCATGTACTAAGTAGTGCCAACAACGTTTTAAAGTTTTATGGATCTGATAATGTTCAGATGAGAATAATAGCTTATTATCATGGAATCAAAGCCCTACAAAGTGTTCATAAAGATATAGCTCTAAGAGTGAGAGCTTTGATGCTTCTTGATGTTGAGTTTGTAGCTTGTGGAAATACAATGACTACAAAAAAGATAGATGAGAGTGAGCTTGTCCATGGTAGTGAGATAGTTACTGCTGGGATAGTTGAGATTGCAGAGAGGGTTAAAGAAGGTTGGGTAAATATAGTTCCCTAATTATTTGAAGCATTCAATTGAATGCTCTGAACAATTGAATGCTCTGAACAATTGAATGCTCTGAACAATTAGCGAACTAGATCCTGAATCAAGTTCAGGATGACGTCTCCACTGTTTCAGGATGACACCCCCACCGTTTCAGGATGACGTCTCCACCGTCATTCCGTGCTTGACACGGAATCTAGTTTATGGATTAATCAGAGGGTTCAATTTATACTAAAATAAATAAAGGAAAGAAAATATGAAAAAAATAGTTTTAGCATTGATGCTATTAGTTGGTTTAAGTAGTGCTGAGGATATAACTCCAAAGCTGGTTATAGATCTTACTGCTGGAAATATAGAGACTTTTGAAAAAAGAATACTAAAGGCTATCGTTGTAAATAAAAATTATTATGAGAGCCAACTTCAAGAGTTAGAAGTAGCAGTTGTAGTACATGGAAGTGCTTATAGGTTCTTTGTAAATGATCCAAGTAAGACAAAATACAAGGTTGATAAAGAACTCTTGAGTAAGTACAAAGAGTTTCATACTAGAATAAAATCTCTTGAGAGCACTTATAATGTTGAGTTTTTTGCTTGTAAAACTGGAATGACTAAAAATGGGCTTGAAGATAAAGATATGCTTAGTTTTGTAAAGATAGTTCCAACTTCTACTATAGCGTTAATAGATAAGCAAAATAGAGGCTATGCTTTTCTTCTTGTTGAAGACAAATAATCAAGTAAAAGATAATAGATAAGAAATCTTTATTGGCTATAATTATCCTAAAAATAGGTGTGACTATATGAAAAAACTTCTTGTTTTACTTTTAACTCTAAGCATCACTCTCTTTGGTGCTTCGAAGTTTATGATGCCAGATGAGGCTTTTAAACCAAAGGCTACTATAAACGCTTCAATGCAGATAGAAGCTACTGTAGAGATAGCTAAAGAAATATATCTCTATGCCGAGCAGTTAAAAATAGAGGTAAAAAAGGGCAGTGGTGTCTCTATAGCAAAAGTTGAAAAACCAAAGAGTGTAGAGCATCATGAAGAGATGGTCTACTTAGAGTCTCCTACATTTATAATTACTTTGCAAAAAGATAGTCAAATTAGTGGGATGCAAAACATTGAGTTTGTACTCTCATATCAAGGCTGTTCTGAACAAGGCCTTTGTTATGAGCCACTAAGTGAGACTTTTAGTTTTGAAGTAGATACAAGTAAGCTTGAACTTGCATCTACAGCTAAAAGTGATGTCGTAACTAAAGATGTACAAAAAAGTTTTGAAGTAGCACCTAAAGAAGAGAGTGTCTCAGAAACAGATGCTATAGCAAACACTATAAAGTCTGGAAATATCACACTTGTACTTTTAACATTTTTAGGATTTGGACTTCTCTTAGCTCTTACTCCTTGTGTCTTTCCTATGATTCCTATCATCTCTGGAGTTATCATCTCTCAAGGCGAGGGGATTACTACTAAAAGAGCTTTTGGCTTATCAGTTGTTTATGTTCTTGCTATGGCAGTTGCGTATACTATTGCTGGTGTTTTGGCAGGTCTTTTTGGTGCAAACCTTCAAGCCGCACTTCAAACTCCATGGGTAATCTATTCGTTTGCAGGGGTTTTTGTTGTCTTAGCTTTTAGTATGTTTGGATTTTATGAGTTAAAACTTCCCGATTCTTTAGTCGCAAAGGTGAGTAAAAATAGCAACAGAGGTGGCTATGTCGGTGTTGCTATAATGGGATTTTTATCGGCTCTTATAGTCGGTCCATGTGTAGCAGCTCCACTCGCTGGTGCACTAGTATATATTGGTCAAACAGGAGATGCTGTTCTTGGTGGTTTGGCTCTATTTTTTATGAGTATCGGTATGGGGATTCCACTTATCGCAGTTGGGGTTAGTGCAGGAAAGTTTATGCCAAAACCTGGAGAGTGGATGACTATGGTCTCAGCTATCTTTGGTGTTATGATGCTCTTTGTTGCAGTTTGGATGCTAGAACGTGTGGTAGATACATATGTAACTATGCTTCTTTATGCGATGCTTGGTATCGGCTTTGCCATCTACTTAGGAGCGTTTGAGAGAGAGACTCATATCTTTAAGAGAAGTGTAGCCCTTATATCTTTTATATACTTCACGGCACTGCTTATTGGAGCGCTTGGAGGATCTACTAGTATGATTAAGCCTCTTTCATTTTTACAAAGTGCAGCAAGTACAACACAAGTAGAGACTAAAGATCTAGACTACACAACAGTAAAGTCTATAGCTGAACTAGATGAGCTTTTAGTTAAACACAAGGGCAAAAAAATTATGCTTGATTTTTATGCTTCGTGGTGTGTATCTTGTAAAGAGTTAGATGCTGTTACTTTTGCAGATGCAGGGGTACAGGCAAAGCTTAGTGAGTTTGTTTTTATAAAAGCAGATATTACAGAAAATTCTAAAGAACAAAAAGCTTTGAGTAAAAAATATGGAGTCTTTGGACCTCCAGCACTTATATTTTTTGATGCTTCGTCAAACATTATAAGCTCTAAAACTATTATTGGTTTTGTTGGACCTGATGAGTTTTTAGCACACTTAAATCAAATATAACTTACTTAAGCCTCTCAACTAGAGGTTTTGTATCTTCTAGAAGCATAATGGGTTCTATAAAAGGTGCAACTTGAGCTAAAAAGTTTAACATACTCATAATGGGAGCACCATAAAAAAATTTTACTTTATTGTTATAGTGCCAAAGTCTATCTGCGTATTGATAAATTAAAAATGAGTTATCTCCGATATTGTCACCATCTGTATCAAAACCTGCATATCTATCCCAGTAGTTATACTCCACTACATTTAGCATAGTTTTATATCCAGCTGTATTTTTTACAATATCATCTATATTTCCTTCAAAGACATTATTAGTGATTTTATTTTGTCTGATGGTCATGTGAAAACCTATAGCTTCTTTATTGTAGGAGATATCGTTGTTTGTAATATATCTTTTTATAGATTGCTCATTTGGATTTGAGTCTATGTAGATAGCTTTAGCGTTGTATCTGAGTTTATTTGAGTCAAAGATAGTTGAGCCTTGTTGAAGTATAACTCCTATACCAGCAGCTCCATTTGAACTTAGTATGGAGTTGCTTATGATCTTGGAATTTTCATTCATCATCATTATTATAGATACAGAGTTATATTTAAATATATTTTTTTCTATAAGAGTGTTTTTACTGTGAGCTATTTTTAGAGCAAACCTTGAGTTGGTTATATTATTATTTAAAATTATGTTGTCGTGAGAGTAGTTTAGATTTATATCTCTTGTTTTAGTGATAGTGTTTTTAGTGATAAGATTGTTATTAGAGTGCCAGATTTTTAGGGCATCTCCTCTTAAGGCTATATCAAAATCTTTTGAACTTATGAAGTTTTCTTTGATAGTAGAATTTTGCACCATATACATATCTATGCCATATAAAGAGTCTAAAATTTTGCAATTTGATATGTTGATATTTTTTGCTTTTTCTATTTTTATACCACTATCGAGTGAGTACATAAGAGAGCCACTATTTTGGATAATAAGTTTGCTAAGGCTAACATTTGAGCTTTTTATGGTTATTACACTTCCAACATTACCACCATCAATAATGACGCCATCTTCAACGCCAACTATGGTTAATGGTTTAGTAATTATGATGTTACCACTATAAACACCGCTATATAGTTTTAGTGTTGCACCAACAGGAGCTTTATCTATCGCCTCTTGAAGAGAGCTTGCATTAAGAGTATAGATGAAAAGTAAAAAGAGTAAAAATTTTCTCATCTATGCTTATAACTTCTAGTAGAACCTATGGATCTCTTCCATAATGTTTGCAAATTCAACATTGTCACCTTTTTCTTTTAAAAACTTTACAAGATATTCCTGAGATGCTTCAACACCATCTTGTTTTTCTATTTCTAAAAGTTTTGCATAAAGATCGGCTATGATCTCTATTACATATTTTGAGATTGTTTTTCTTGAAGCATGGTAACCAATGATCTCACCAGTATCTGTATTTTTTCTTATCTCAAACTCTGTAAAGATCCAGTAGTATCTTCCATCTTTTGCAAGATTTTTCACAACAGCATTGATGTTTTTTCCCTTAGATATTGTCTCCCAAAGAAGTTTAAAAACTACGCGTGGCATATCAGGGTGGCGAACGATATTATGAGGTGAACCTATAAGTTCTTCTTCTGTATAACCTGAGACTTCTTTAAAGTAGTCATTGCAATATGTAATCTTACCTTTTGAATCAGTTTCACTTACAATATATCTTTTTGGATCTAAAGGAATTTCTTCATCTCTTGGAGTTGGTTTAGTCATTTTATATCCTTCCATTTAAAAGTTTTATAAGTGCTTCTGGAATCTCTTTAAAGTTTAAAATTCTCTTGCCATTATGTTTTTTAGAATAATCAGCGGCAGCATCATATGTTGCAAAAGCTGGTAAATCATCGCCAATAGGTGAAACCATATTTGAGCCATAAACATAAAAAGCGCCTCTAGCATTTATTGGTTTTAAGGTTGTAAAATCTGTTACTATAACATCTTTCATATCATCTTCACTTTTTACACCTACATCAAACCACTTCCCCGGATGATGATAAAACTCTATCATCGCCTTTGGGCTCACAAAAAATACTTTTTTACCATTTGTCAGTTCTATCTTAGCCACCCAATTAGGGGCTTTATGAACTTTCATCCCTTTTACTAATCCCTCAGTATCTTTTGTATAGTCCATCTCATAAGAGAACAATACACTAGATAGTAGTACTACTGCTATAAATATTTTTATCACTTTGACCTCCTAAAATTAAACTAAATCTTTTTTCTCAAATATCTTGTAACCTAAAAATGCAAATAACAACCCAATAAAGAGAGGATAAGCAATGGAGACTAAAACAAAAATACCTTGGCACATAGAGTCAAGTATATAAAATGCAACAGGTCCCATAACTGTAAGCTCAGGGTCAAAAAGCGAGATAGCAGCTACGCGAAAGATCTCCATAGGATTTATCATAGCTATAAAGATGATAAGCTCCTCATTAAATCTGTTTTGCATCATAAGTGAGATAAGTGCAATATCTATAAAAGCGAGTAGAAATATCCAGATAAAAAACGCAATTCCAAGAGCTACTTCACTAGACTTTACAAATGAAGATATAAAAAAAGCTATACCTAAAAATGCACTACTCATAGCAAAAAGAAGCCCTGTATATAAAAAGAAGATATTCCAAGGAATATCTGCACCCTTAAATGCACCATATATAATTGCAATAACCATAGCAAATAAAACAGGAAGATAAACAGTAATAAAACGACCTATTATCTTGCCCCAATAGTATTGTTTTAAAGATATTGGAAAAGAGAGCATATACTCTAAGATGTGATTGTCTCTATCTCCAGAGATAGATCTAACTGTGGTTATGAGGATAAATATAGGCAGAATAACTATTGTTATCTGTATATACATAAGAAGAAGTCTGCTAAGACCACTAAAGCCCATAACTTGTGACTCTGTAACTCCTGCTATAAAAAACAGAGCAATAAGCCCTCCAAACACAAGAGAGTAAACTACAAACCATTTAGCTCTAAGGGACTCTTTTAGGTCCAAATATGCGATTAAGTATAAATTTTTCATTAGTATCCTAGTATCTGTTTTCTAATTTTTGGATTTGCCATATGCTCACCTCTTAACATTTTGATGCTAACTTCATCAAAGTCTATTGTCTCTTCTGCACTATCTTCAAAGGCAACAAAGCCATAAGACATTGGAGTTTTTTCTCCTATCTTGTAGTGTGCTTGTGTTGCATCTATATAGCGAGCTGAGTCTTTTGTAAAGACTTTTGCACTCTTTGCATCTAACTTATTTTCATTACTCCACAAGACAAGACATCCTATATCATCAAAATAATATATGTTATCATTTTTTGCAAGTGATGCACTATGCTTATTACTCTTATCTACTTCCATATGACATTTTGGACATACTCTACTTTTACTCTTTGGCTCTTTGGCACTAGAACTTTGAGTAGAATTACAAGCAGTAAAAAAGCTTAAAGCAAAGATGATTAAAAGATTAAAACTTTTCATCCGAAACCACTTTTCCTAGATCCATATAAATCTGACGATTAACAAGATCTTTTACTTCTTCTAGTCTATGTGTTACAAAAAGAAGAACTTTTTCATCTTCATTTTGTTTTAATAGTCTATAAAAGTCATCCCTAGCTTTAGGGTCTAAGTTTGCAGTAGGCTCATCATAGATGATAATATCACTCTTTTTTGCCAAAGATATAGCTATAAGCAACTTCTGTTTCATTCCACCACTAAGTTTGAAAAAAGATTTTTTCATATTTGTAGCAAGATCTAATTTCATTTCATTTGCATAATGCATGATTTTGTCTTTATCTACATTTGCACTTATAGAGATATAGTGCATAAGTTCTTCAATATTTAACTTGATAGGAGGAGGAAGTTGTGGAACGAAACTTATCTCTTTTAAAACTTCAACTCTGTGTTTTATAGGATCACGCCCGTTAATAGAGACGCTTCCAGCATCAGCGTGGTAGTAACCTAAAATAGAGCGGATAAGAGTAGTCTTTCCAGCTCCATTTGCACCCATAAGTGCTATAGACTCATTTTTGTTAAACTCACAGCTCACACTGTCTAGTGAGATGTGAGCACC
This sequence comes from Sulfurimonas sp., assembly GCF_023228785.1. Taxonomy (GTDB): domain Bacteria; phylum Campylobacterota; class Campylobacteria; order Campylobacterales; family Sulfurimonadaceae; genus Sulfurimonas. The sequence goes on along the minus strand of NZ_JALOAN010000007.1, from coordinate 5,910 downwards.
AAATTTTTTTGTTAGATTTTCTATTTTAATCATGATTTACACCAAATTTTTTAGTCTGAAGTCAAACTTTAGTGCATCTGCATGACATACATCAATACATCTACCACAAAGTGTACAATCAGCACCAGTTATATACTCTCTTGTGATACCTTTTTCTTCTCTTTGTTTGTCGTATTTTGCTTTTGTAATCTCTAAAACTTGATTTTCAAAACATACATCGCTACAAACCATACAGTGGTCACAGTTATCATTCCATTCAACTCTAAGAGCAGAGATCTTACCGATATATCCATAAGTAGTACCTATTGGACAGATGTAAGTACACCAAGCACGGCGAGAGTAAAAAACTTCTATGGCAAAAACAACAACTACCCAAAAAAATGCTAATGACCAACCATAAACAATCATTCTACTGAGTATTCCAACTACATTAAAAGTTTCGAAAACTAAGTAACCACTTGTAAAAGATAGAATTAAAAACATAGCCCAAAAGATATGTCTAACTCTATGGTCAAACTTTCTCTCTTTAATGATCTTTTTACTAACTAGTGTGTTGTGCCATTTTTCGCCAATCTCACTAATAATTCCATAAGGACAGACCCATGCACAGTAGCTTCTACCACCTAGTAGTAGATATACTAAAACAATAGTTGTGATACCAATTATTACATTTACTGGTAACTCATGTGTAGCTAAGAAAAGTTGCATAGTAGTAAAGAGATCTATCATATGAAAACCCAAAAATCTTGAGCCGCTTAGCGTACCTTCTAGCATCTGCAAGTCAATAAAAAATGACAAGAAGAAAAGGAGATGCACAGCAATAACAACTACCCATCTCTTCATTCTATAACTAAAAATTCTTTTTCCATCTCTTGTAGTATCAAAAAATGTAGAGAAAAAGCTTGATTTTTTGATGGTTTCTCTATTGTTATATTTATCCATTTAAATACTCCCCTTCATGCTAAACATTTTTAGTTTTGCTCTTCTTTTGCTCTTGCTGGAAACTCTCCAATTTCTTTTGCAAATCTTTTTAGATCTTCATCTTCAAGATGCATTAATAAGCCTTTCATGACCATGTTTTCTTTTCTACCAGCTTTAAAGTCAACTAAACTTGTGTAGATCTCTTCTTCACTTTGTCCAAAGATTGGTGGTCCCATCATAGCTTTTCCATTTTGAAAGCCTGAACCATTTACTCCGTGACAAGAAGAACACTTACTTTTGTACTCGTTACTAACTTTAAATGCTCCAGCATTTCCAGCTTTGTCTCTTAGTGCTTTTAGCTCTTCATCTTCTTTTTCTCTATCTGATTTTTCTTCAACTTGCGCTATTGCTGCAACTTTTTGGTTGCTTCCATCGCCAAAGTCTTCAATAACTTTTGCTTGATGTCCACCATGAAAAACTGCATCATCCATCGCAGTAAAAACCATTAAACCAACTATAAAAAGTGTTAAAACACCTACTACTATATTTTTCACTATCTGTTCCTCATTTTTGTTATCTCTTTGTTAAACTCAAATATCTCTTGAGCCAATCTTTTAATATCTTCATCACTCATCATTTTCACAAGATCATTCATTAGTGGATTTGATTTTTTACCAGTTTTAAAAGCTACAATTTTGTCGTAAATGTAACCACTATCTTTCCCTAAGAGTGATGGACCGATGATTCCATTTGCATAGTTATCATGACAAGCAGAACACTTCACTATAAACTCTTTAGAGAGTTTTTTTACCATCATAGATATCTCTATTTTTTCATATGGACTTCTTACATGCATATTTGCCTCTAGATTTGTTCTAGGTTTTCTTCTAACTGCCGCATCTTCATTAGCAGGAATAGAGTTTGGGTCATACTCGCTCTTGATATTATAGTCATAGTAGTAAGATTTACTCTGAGACTCATCACTATCTTTTTGTGCCACTTTAACAGCATGAGCATCACTATTTTGAACTACTTCTATCTTTGGTGTCGCATTTGATTTTGACTGCTCTTTAGCTTCTTTTTTATCAGCACTATCACTACAAGCAGTAAATGTAACCATAAACACTAAAGCAGATGTCAATATTTTAATTTTAGATATCCTCATAACTCTCTCCTATTTTTTACTTGCGTAATATTCTTCATAAGTAACTCTCGGTTTAATCACAATAGATGGAACTGATGTAGGGCAAACTTCTTGACAAGCTCCACATCCAATACAACCATCATAAATTTCAGGACGATTTCCACCGCCTCCATCTGGTACCATAGCTATAGCACTAAGTGGATTTGGAATAGGACACATATCTGCACAAAGAGTACATTGTTTGCCCTCAAACTGTGAAAATTTCTCTAAAAGCTCAACTTCAAGCTCGTGTAAGTTTACAACTGAGTCATTAAACTTACTCATTCTATCAGTATAACCAGCAGGAATCGGAATGTTTTTCATAGCGATACAGGTATTTGGATGCTCTAGTACTGCTATACCCATATGTATATCTTCAGGTTTTTCACAACCATGATCCAGTGCTCCAGTTGGGCAGGCTAAAACACAAGGTACAGCGCTACAAGCCCAGCAACCTCTCTCGTTTGCATCTATATAAGGTGTTCCAACTCCATGTCCATGAGCAATATCAGCTAACTTAATAGAGTGATATGGGCAAACTTGAAGACACTGCCCACACTTTATGCATAGAGCTAGAAACTTTTTCTCATCTACAGCTCCAGGGGGTCTTAGTCTATTTTCTGCTCTTAGAGCGTATGGGCTAAAGATCATCCCACCACCAAGAGCAAGTCCTAGTACCCCAAGTGCGGAGTATTTTATAAACTCTCTTCTATCTGTTTGTACTTTTTGCATCTCTATCCTTTAATCCTAACTGTTGGTTTCTCATCTTCAAGTAAAAAAAGTGGTTTAGTAAATGGTGCTAATTTTGCTAAAAAATTTAGCAAAGAGATAACAGGAGAGCCATAAAAAAACTTTACATTTGGATTGTAGATCCACATTTGATCTGCATATTGATAGACTTTATGTGGAGTATCTCCGACATTATCTCCATCTCTATCAAATCCTATATAGTTATCCCAGTAATTGCCTACTATCTCATTTACATATGTTTTACTTCCTCTGCTATCGTTTATAACATCTTCAATGTTTCCCATAATGACATTATCACTTATGATGTTGTTCTCACTAAGTGAATGAAAATGTATAGCCTCAGAATTATATAAAATTTTATTTCCTGTAATCCAGTTGTTAGTCTCTGGCTCAAATGGAGATCTATCTATATAAAGCCCTTGCGCACAATAGATGATTGTGTTGTCTTTGATTGTAAAGTTTGAGACATCTTTAAGTCCTATGCCCATACCAGTTGCTCCTAAAGAGCTTTGTACACTGTTTCCTATAGCTACAGTATCTTTTGAATACATGAAAAATATACCAACACTATTAAACTTATATGTATTGTTTTTTACTAAATTTTTACCAGCGTACATAAAATGTAGAGAGTATCTACAATACTCTCCATAATTATCTACAATTTCATTTCCGTGAGAGTACCAAATAACCATATCTCTTGACTTTATAAGAGAGTTTTTCTTGACGATATTGTCATTTGAATACCAAAGTCTAAGTCCATCACCACGAACTCCTAAATCTAAATCTTTTGACGTAATAGTGTTGTTAGATACAATGGAGTTTCTAACCATTTGCATATCTATACCAAAAAGACAATCTTCAATAACGCAGTCACTAATTTCACAATGTTTTGCATCAATAACAGTTATAGCTGAATCGATCTTGTCATGTCTGTCACCACTACCTACTATCTTTAGGTTTTTAAGAGTTACATATGAACTGTTTACACTTACAACAGTTCCAGAACCTTCTCCATCAATAGTAACACCATCTTCTATTCCTATAATAGTGATAGGTTTATTGATGATTATATTTCCTTTATAAACACCAGCACTAAGTTTTATAATAGAGCCGTGTGGTGCATCATCTATAGCTTTTTGAAGAGTATTTGCTCCAAAAAGCCCAGTGATAAAAAAAGAAACAGTAAAGATTATTTTAAACATGTTAAACCCTAAATTTTATTTACGCTTGTGTCTCATTTAGTGCTTTTTGTTTTGCAAAAAATGCTAAGAGGCTAAGTAAACCTATAAGAACTATCATATAAAAACCGATAGTCGGATATGAGTGAGTCGTAAACTGTGCTATTTTACCATCTCCAAAAACTGTTGGCATAAAAGGTTTAATCTTAAAAGCTCCCCAGTCATGTAAATTGTGTCCAAACCAGTATAACCAATAAGAATAGTCAGCTACAAAAAGTATAGGTAACGATGCAGGAATAAGCATCACATAGTTTAAATACTTGTTGTTATAAGCTATGAAGTAGATCATGAAAAGTGAAAGTAAAAGTAATGCATAGATGCCAATCTCTCTTTCAAAAACACCACCAATCCACATAGGATCCATCCCAACATAGTGATTGATTGTGTTCATTTCATGAACTTCTCCACTAAATCCATCGAAGTGGAAAAAGACAGGAATACCTTCAGGAAAAGCTTCTTTTGGATAGTTAGGAGCTTCTAGTGAAACCGCCCAAATTGGAAGTGATGCTACACCAATTTCTGATGAGGCAGTTATCATTTTTTCTAAATCATTATGAGCATCTTTAGGGGTAGAGATACTTTTATATCTTCCTTGATTGTAAAGATTCCATACTTTGGCACTAAAAGATGATATTTCATCTCCCTTGTGATTGTCTATCTGTGTTAAAACTCCATTAAAAGCTATCATCGGAAATGTAAACGAGATAGTTAAAATAAGTAAAGCTAAAAGAGCAAAGATTCTTGCTTTTTTTAAACTTGTGTGCATGTGTTATCCTTAAGAGTGAAAATAATTCTAGACTTTTAAAATCTATAATTATATAATTTTTATTATAGCTAAAAATATTTTAACTTATCATAGATATAAGTCAATAATATGGATAAATATAATAATTTATGAATTTTATTATACGTATAAGCTATAACAAAAACAACAAAATTATAATCAATACTTTGATATAAGTCAAGGAAATTTAAAGAAATTTATGATATAGGCATTTTTTCTTAAAAAGTGACAAATTTCATTTTTAAAGCAGAAATTTCAAAACTTTGTTTTAAGAATTACAATGATTTTTGTGATGTAAAATAGGAAGTAGAGGAGTTGTCTCCTCTACCTTATTGCGAGTATAACTTAGACTTAGATTTTAGAATAAGTTAGCATTGTCGTCAACCCATTTCAGGTATTCAATAATGTCTTTTGTTTCTTCTTTACTCATGTTTTGATTAGGCATTCTTAGTTTGAAGTAATCAATCATGCTCTTAACATAAGGCTCTTCATACATTTTTTCTGGATGTAAGATAAAGTCACTTACCCACTTTTCAGCGTTTTCATGTCTTTGTAGAACACCAGTTAAATCTGGGCCTGATGATACTTTACCAATAACGTGACAACCGTTACAACCACCTTCAGCAAAAGTTCTTTCACCCCTAGCAGCAGCAGCAGATTGTTTAGTAGCAATTTCTCTTACAAGTGAGTCTTTTGCACGAATTCCAACGTCAGCAGTTTTAACCATTAGTTGCCAAATCATATTTTCAAAAAGGATAGCTTTTTCATAATCACCTTTTTTATAAGCTGCATCAGCTAGCTTTTTCTGTTCAGGTATTTGATTGTATTGATCGAATGCATCAGTTACAAGATCAGCTACTACTTTATGTTTGTCAAACTTGTTGTCTTTTAAGAACTTAACAACCGATTGAATAACAGCATCTGTAGCATCATTTACTGCAACAGTTTTCTTATATTCAGCGATTAGTTGATCATTTGACATTGTTTGCATTTTTAGTTTTTGAGCCGAAGTATATTTTTTATTCGGATCTTTA
>NZ_JALOAN010000079.1 GCF_023228785.1 Sulfurimonas sp. | reverse complement strand
AAGAATTATGCTGAATTTTCCCGGAGTTACTACAGAAGATACATTCTCAACTCCGGTTATATTTTTTACTTCATCTTCGATCTCCCCAACAGCCATCGTATTTAAACTATCTACAGAAGCTCCTTGGTATGAGCCCCTGATAGTTATAGATGCAGGTTCAAGAGTAGGTGATATCTCCTTTGGTATCTTTGTATATGAGTAGATGCCTACTGCAAAAACTAAAAAAAATAGAGTGTAGTTTATTCTATAATTATCAATAAAAAACTTTATAATTTTATTAAACATCTATTGCACTTTTTCCTTGCATAAATCTAATTAAGCTCTGTTTTCATATCCGTAAGATTCATGAGCTAGTATTGCAGCACCTAGAGATGTCGTTATTTGTGGAAATGCAGGAATAAATATCTTCTTGCCTAGCTCATTTTCAATAGCACTGACTAAACCAATATTTAGTGCAGGACCGCCGTCAAAGTAGATACCTTCTTTTATGCCAACTCTTTTTACAAGTTTAATTATTCTTTTTGCTATGGAGTAGTGCACCCCTGCTACGATATCTTCAACACTGTTATCGTTGCCTAAAAGACCGATTATTTCAGACTCTGCAAAGACCGCACAGGTGCTGTTTATTGCTAATGGTGTTCCTTTTGATCTAAAGTGATATTCGCCTAACTCATCAACCTCTATCTCTAAATTCATAGCGACAACATCTAAAAATTTTCCAGTTCCAGCCGCACATCTGTCGTTCATAGCAAAGTTGACCACATTGCCCTCATCATCAAGAGAGATAGCTTTGGAATCTTGACCGCCTATATTTATAATAGTTTTGATATCGCACTCTGAAGCGGCTGCTGCCATTGCACCCATTGCATTTGCGGTGATTTCGCTTATATTTTCATCTGCTTCTTTAAAGAGTTTTCTTCCATATCCTGTTGCAACTGTATATACCAATTTATTCTCATCAACACCAAGTTCAGCTAGCATCTCTTTTAGTGCTTGTTTCGCATATTTGTAAAACATACTTCCACTTGCACTTATTTTATGTCCTGCTAGGTTTTTATTTTCATCTACAATTGCAATTTTAATAGCTGTTGAACCTATATCTATACCTGCAAAATATTTCATTAACGTTTCCTTCTTCTATTTTTAAGTGACTCTACAAATGCTTCAACTCTAGTTGTAAGCTGACCTAGATGACTAGGAGAATAGTCACTCTCTAAGTACATAATAGGAATGCCTTCTCTCTCCATGGCTTCTAAAACAGATCTTTGTTCCATTTCATAAACTTGACATCCTGCAAAGGCTTGATATATAACGCCATCAGCCTTATACTCTCTAACAAGGTCAATAATTCTTCTTTTTCTATCTTCATTTTTTGTAAATATTGGGCAGGTACATCCCTTTAGATATCTATCTGCAACACCATCTATCATATCGTTGACAAACCACTCATCCACGCTTACCATATCATTAAACATTCTGTTTGATGAGCATGTCTCATCTGCAACGATTATGGCGTCTGATTGCTCTATAATAAGAGGGATTTTTAGATTTGGAAAGATTGGAGGTGAGCCTGTATAGACGATCCTTGGACTTCTTTTATGTGCAGCGTTAAACTCATTTTCTACTCTTTGCTCACACTCTTTTGCAAGTTTATCTACAGCTTCTATCCAGTTATCAATCTTATCAAAGAAAAATGCGTTTGTAACTAAAAACATATCAACTCCAAGTATTGGAGAATTAATGTTTTTTCTTAAAAAATTTAGATTGTGGTAAAGATGTTGAGCGTAACCCACTTTTTGTATAGACTCTTTTAGTTTTTTTCTTGTTACTTTTTTATTTAAATTACTTGATAACTCTTTTGTGAATTTTCTAACACTTCGTCTCCAATACTCACGGCTCTCTTCGCTCTCTTTAGTTCTTGGAAACTCCATATCAAAAATTTCATATCCCATATCTTCTATGATGGCACCTGCTTTTGCTTTTTGATCGCAGGTTGTAGGAGATATGATAATATCAGGTTTATCTGAGAAGTTATTAGATGCAAACTGCCCTACAGTAGCCTTTACTAAAGGACATGATTTTGATGGAAGCAGATCACTACCTATCTCATCATCCGTATAAAAACCATTACATAGTCTAATAGGAACGGCATCAAGTGCGTAGATTATTTCAGAGGGCACTTGGATACACATCGTCCCAACTTTTACTTTGTCACTATGAAGTGGTTCATGTCTACAATGCACGCTCTCAAAAAGATTGTAAAAGTAATCCATCGCCTTTGGTGGTTCTTTAAACTCTTTTTTGATTTTCTCTAACACCATAATGGCTTCCATAGCCTTATGCCGATTTTGTTTCTCTTTTGGAGTCTCTATTTTATGTTCTCTTATATTTTTAGTCATTTTGTTTCTCCAGTTTATCCATTTGCATCCTTTTTACAAATCCACCTTTAGTAGATTTAAATATTGGATAATTTACAAAGTCAACATATAAAGCATCCTCTTCAGGACACGCTGCTACACATTTTAGGCATAAAATACAGTCATCTCTTAAAATATTGGTGCTTGTAACATCATCAGCTATGTCTTTTATCTGCATATCACAAACAGTGTAGCAATCACCGCATTTTGTACACTTGTCACCATCTTTTTTAAGTTTTAAAAGGGCTGCGTCACTAAAGATATAGTGCATGGCACTCATAGGACAGAAAAAACAGAAAAATCTCTTTTTTACAAACGAGCCAACTACAAAAAGACCGGTAAATACTAAACCTAAAGCAGTAAGAATCATCGCACTCTTAGACGAGAAATCTAAGCTCCATTGAGAAGTATCTCCTACAAAAAGGGGTGTCACCATTCTTCCAGGGCAG